>DATLIL010000643.1:0-9189 GCA_035539475.1 Polyangiaceae bacterium | reverse complement strand
TGGGGGTCTTCTCCGACGCGGTTTGGCTGGAGAGCAAAGCCGGCATCAGCGGGCGCGGCGGGAGGATGATCAAGGCGCTCGGGACAGGGGATCTGGCAGCGCTGACGGTTCCCCCCGACCTGGGGGTGCCCGACCCGCAGCAGGACGACGAGACGCGGCGGCAGTGGCTCGCGCGCACGGTTGCCCCCACGAACTGCGTGCCCTGTCACGAGATCCTCGATCCCTGGGGCCATGCTCTCGAACACTTCGACCAGCTCGGCCAGTATCGCGACACCGACAACGGCCAGCCCGTCGACGCGAGCGACACCGTCATGCTCGACGGACAGAGCGTGAGCTTTGCGGACATGACCGAGCTCGCACCGGCCCTGGCACGATCGTGTGAAGTGGCGGCGAACGTCAGCCGGCTCTTCTTGGTCGATGCTCTGACCGCCGCCAGCCTGCTCGAGGCGGGGGAGGCGCCATCAGCCGCGGACGTCGAGCGGGTCCGGGTCGGCTTCCTCGAGGGTGGCAAGACCTTCCGCAGCCTGGCGGTCGCCGTCGCCCAGACCGAAGCGGTGCTTCGCTAATTTCGCCCGGCTGCGTCGTCCAAATGGCGTGACCCGAATCGGCCCCGTTCGACACTAGGGCCGCAGACGCCGCATGCTCCGCAGCCTTCCTGCTTCGATTCGCCCTCCGGCACCGCCGCCGGAGGGCCGCCGCGACGAATTTGCGGAGCTCGTGCAGGCCGTTCAGCGCGGCGATCGGGCCGCGACCCGCACGTTTTTGCTGGCCCTGGTGCCGGCTCTGCTCCGCGTCGTGCGTCGGGTGCTCGGCCCTGGGCACCAGGACGTCGAGGATGTTGCCTACGAGGCTGCGTACGCTGTGGTCGAAAAATTGCCACAATTCCGCGGTGAAGGCACCGTCCTCCACTTTGCCTGTCGCATCGCCGTGCTGACGGCGATGAACGTCCGGCGCCGCGAGGCGACGCAAAAGCGTGCGCGGCGCCGGGACGCTGGCGACGTCGACGCGCTCGAGGACGACGGTCCCGATCCGGAGCAGTCGGCGCTGGCGAGCTCGCTCGCGCCCGCGGTGCGCGGCCTGCTCGACACCTTGCCCGAAGAGCTCGCCGAAGCCTTCGCGCTGCAAGTCATCCTGGGTTACACGGTCGCCGAGATCGCCGACAGCAGCGGCGTGCCGCTCGAGACGGTGCGCAGTCGACTGCGGCTCGCGAAGCAGGCGCTACGCCGGCGCGTGCTCAGACACCCTCGCTTGCGCGAAGTCGCCAGGGAGGGGACATGAAGGGCATCGAGGAGCTCAGCGTGCGCGCGCGGCGAGGAGAGCTCTCTGGCCCGGAGCGGCAGCAGCTCGAGCTCTTGCTCGAAGGCTCGCTCGAAGCGCGGCTACTCCATCGCGCCGGCTGCGAGTTCGACGCCGAGGATTCGATTCTGGCCGGTGACGACGCTGCTGCGGAGCGCGTCACGCAGCGTGTCCTCGCGCGTTTGTCGGGCGCTCCGCCGCGCCGTCGCCGCCTGCCGTACGTCTTGATCGCTGCCGCGCTGTGCGTCGTCACGGTCGGTGCCGCGGGCGCCGCCGGAGTGGCAGTGGTCGAGCCCGAGCTCCAGCCGCTGTCAGTCACCATCACGGAGGTGGTAGCGAAGGCGCCGGAGAAGCTGCGAGCCGCCCAGCACAAGAAGGCGAGCGTCGTTCGCGTTCCCGTGGCGGCGCCTGCACCGACCAGCGAGCCCCTGATCCCGAGCGCCGCGCCGCCGCCTTCTGCTGTGCCAAAAGCGATGTCGAGCGCTGCCGCCGAGCTCTTCGCCGAAGCCGCGCGGACACGTCGCGAGGGCGACAGCGCCAAAGCGATCATGCTCTACGACAGCCTGCAGAGCCGTTATCCGTCGTCCGCGCAGTCGCGCGCCGCCGACATCGCGCTCGGCATGCTCCACGCCAGGCGCGGCGCGTCGAGCCTCGCGCTGACGCACTTTCAGCGCTACCTGCGCTACAGCCCGCAAGGTGATCTCGCCCCCGAGGCGCTGTGGGGTGAGGCGCAGAGCCTGTACGGACTTGGTCGGGCAGCGGAGGCCAGGCGCAGCCTGACCAGGCTCTTGCAGCGCTACCCCGACTCCGCCTACGCGGGCGCGGCGCGGGCCAAGCTAGAATCCCGTTCGAACCAACCGTGAACGGACAGCGAGCTTCGGCAGCGTTCGTGCTGGCCCTCGCGCTCCTCCTCGAGCGGACGGCCGGCGCGCAGCCCGTACAGCAGCCTGCGGAGGCGCTGGAGACGAACGATCAGGCTCGCCTGGAGGTGGAAGTTCGACTCGTCGCCGGCGCTGCGCGCGATCCGGCTTTCGCCGAGCGGATTGCGAGCTGGTTCGATGCCCAGCGGTTTCGCGTGAAGGTGATCACCGTCGCCTGGCTCGACCCGCAGCGCGTACTCACTCCGCAGCGCGGAGCGAGCGTCTACGTCTGGGTCACCATGCAGGAGCGCAGGGCCCGCCTCTATTTTGCTCGCGTCGACCGCGCTCAGAATCGCGCCAGCTATCTCTTGCGAGACCTGCCGCTGCAGCAAGGGCTGGACGAGATCGGCGCCGAGCAGATCGCTCAGGCCGTTCATTTCTCGACCGTCGCCCTGCTCGATGGCCAGCTCGAGAGTCCGCGCGCCGAGCTCGAGCAATCACTGAAGGCCGAAGAGAGCCCACCGCCGCCGCCGCCACCGCCTGCTGTCGCGCCCGCGCCCGCGCCGGCAACGGAACGCCCGACGACTCCGCCGCGACGCGCCACCGCCGTCGAGCTCTCGCCCGGCATCGGCTACGGTCTGACCTACCGCGGCGAGACGGAAGGAGTCGGTCATGGACCGCGTGCCAGCCTGAAGCTGGCCTGGTCGGGGACCTGGCTCGTGGGTGCAAGACTGGCGGCGACGCTGCCGCTCGAGCGTACGGTCGGCCCGATCGCGCTCGAGCTCTCCGGGGGTTCCGTCGCATTGACGGGCGGGATCCGCCAGCGCCTCGGGCACGACCTCGGGCTGGAGCTATCCGCGGGGCCGGTCGTGGAGCTCCTTCACTACAGCTCCACACCGTCGAAGTCCTCGGGCTTGAGCCCCGGAGGCGCGGAGAACGAGGCGCGTCCCCAGCTGATGGCAGGGCTAGCCGGTACATTCGGCTCCGAGCCGCGCCTGGCCATTCTGGCAGAAGTGATTTTCGCACTAAGCGATACTCACTACGACCTCGTCCTCGACAGCGGTTCCGCGGAGATCGGCCGCCCCTCGTGGGTCATGCCCGGCCTCAGCTTCGAGCTGCAGTTTTGAGTGCCCCGGCCGCGCTGCGCAATGTGCGCAAACCCACGGAGTTGCAATTTGCCCCTGTGGCATCGTTCCACGCATAAAGGGCGCCGAAAGGGAGTACCGTGCTGATGTGGACACCCAAACCTGGAGCACGGGCACTCCAGCACCTGCCGCGCCGATCCTCATCGTCGATGACGACGCGGAGGCGCGCGGTGAGCTTCGAGAGGCCCTCGCGATCCAGGGGCGCGAGGTCATCGAGGCGACCAATGGCAGAGAAGCGCTCGAGCTGCTCACGTCAGAACGAATCCCCGAGCCTTGTCTGATCCTCCTGGACCTGCGCATGCCGGTCATGAGCGGCTGGGAGTTTCTCTCCATCTTGCGCAGCTACCACCGCCTCTCCCGCATTCCGGTGATCGTGCTCTCCGGCGTTACCGACGCGTACGCCGAGACGAACCCGCCGTCGGTCATCCGCCTCAAGAAGCCCTTCAGCGCGGACTTGCTGCTCGAGTCGGTGACGGCGTCGATCAGCACGCGCAGCTAGAGCTCGCTGATCCAGCTCAAAACGCCTGCAGACCGCTGCTCTGGTCGAGTCAGGTGCCCGCGGGCTATCATGAGCTCTTGCCCGACGAACCCGTGAATGCGGCTCCCGCCGACGAGCTGGTGGGAAGCACGCTCGCCGAGAAGTATCGCGTCGACGCGTTGCTCGGCGAGGGCGGGATGGGCGCCGTGTACCGCGCGACCCACGTGCTGATGCAGAAGACGGTCGCGTTGAAGCTGCTGCATGCCGAGATGGCCGTCATCCCCGAGGCGCTGGCGCGGTTCGAGCGAGAGGCGGTCGCGGCAGCGCGGCTCACCCACGAGAACATCGCGGCGGCGCTCGACTTCGGCCAGCTGCCGGACGGGTCGTTCTACCTGGTGATGGAGTATGTGCCCGGCGAGCTCCTGCGCGACGCGCTGGGGACGGGGGCGATGGCGCCCGAGCGCGTGGTTCGCATCGGCACGCAGATCGCGTCGGCGCTGGCGGCCGCGCACGCAGCCGGGATCGTTCATCGTGACCTGAAACCCGAGAACGTGATCCTGACCTCGCGACAGGGCGAGAGCGACCACGTCAAGGTGCTCGATCTCGGCATCGCCAAGGTGCCCATCGAGCAGGCCAGCGGTGGGACCGCCCTGACGCGCGCGGGTGCCGTGCTCGGGACGCCGCAATACATGGCACCGGAGCAGGGGCTCGGCGGCGTGGTCGATCACCGCGCGGACCTCTACGCGCTGGGCGTCGTCCTCTACGAGATGGCCGCGGGCGTGCCTCCGTTCTCGGACGACGACGGCGCCGTCGCCGCCATCGCTCGTCACCTCACGGAGACGCCGCCGCCTCTGCCGCCGTCGGTGCCTGAAGCTCTGGCCTCGTTGATCTTCGAGCTGTTGCAGAAGCGCGCCGACGAGCGTCCGCAAGCTGCCGTGGACGTCGAGCAGCGCCTGCGGAACGCGCTTACTGCTCGCGAGGCGACGCCCGTCGCGGCGGAACCGCCGTCTCCCATGCCCGAACCAGCGCCGGCGCGTGGGTGGTGGTCGCGCGGGCGCATCGCGGCTGTCGCAGCGGTCGCGGTGTTGCTCGCGCTCGCCACCCTCGGGATGACGCGACCCGAGAGTCGGAGCGACGAGCCCGTTGCTCCGGCGGAGGTGGCTAGGACTCCGCCGACCGCAGCCGCTGCCGAGGCAACGCCCGTGGCAGCCGAGCCTGTTGCAGCGTCATCTGCAGTGCCAGCGGCTCGCATGACCGCGACGAAGCCTGCTAAGGGCAAGCAGAAGAAGGGCAAGGCAAAGCGCGAGGAGCGTCAAACCGGCCCTGGCGGGATCTACATCCCGCCGCCGAAAGACTGGTTTTGAGGCTGAGCCGCGAGGAAAAGCGACCCGAACGCAGAAGGTCGCACCATCTGCGTGACGCAGCGCGAGAAGACTCCTGCAGCAGGAGAGGCGGCGCAGCTCCCGTGCGTATGGCATATCAATAGGGCCTCGATGAACGACGACGATGACTTACCGGAACGGAGCTGCGTGGATTGCAGGCGCTCATCGCCGGCGCAGGCATCCGAGTACACGCTGATCAGCACCCGTTACGGCTGGCGGCTGACGAAGGAGACCGCGCCAGACGGCAGGGCGGTCCTCGAGTGGCGCTGCCCCGAGTGCTTCGCGAAGCATCGCGGCAAGGCGAAGGCGGCGCGCTAGTCGTCTTCGCGCTCGCGTGCGGCTTCTTTGCGCCCGCGCTTCTTGGCTTTCTCTCGCGCCTTCTCGGCGTGTTTTTCGCTGTTCGCGCGAGCGCGCTCGGCGGCCTTGGCGGGCCCTTCGCTCGGCGGCACTGCTTGCGCTGCGGGCTGCTCGTCGCTCGCCGCTTCGGCTGTCGCCGATTCCGTGCTCGGCCAGAGCAGCCAGAGCAGTGCGCCGAGTAGCAGGCAGCCCACGGCACCAGCGGCGACCATCCAGAGCGGTACCGCTTGCGGAGCGGGCGGACTGGGTGGGGTAGGCGCAGAGGCCGTAGGCAACGACGTGAGCTCGTCCGCGCTGGCGACGTTCCAGGGCGACGGTGACGGCGATGGCGTCACTGCCGCAGCGACCTGCACGGCAGCTCGAGGCGCAACCTGCGTTCGCGCCCGCGTCGCCTCGTCGCGCGCCTTCAGGCGCCCGCAGGCGAAGGGCGGCTGTTCGCCGCGCAGCACCGCGCGCACGTCTTCTTGCATCGTGCGAGCGTCGGGGTAGCGAGCCTCGCGGTCGAACGCCAGCGCCAGGTCCACGATCGCTCCGACACTCTCGGGGACGTGTGGCGCCACGCTGCTCAGGCGCGGCGCGGCCTTCGTGGCCATCGCCAGCAGCAGGCCAGCCTCGCTGTCGGCTTCGTGGACGCGACGCCTGGCAAGAATGCGAAATGCCGTGGCGCCCAGCGCGAAAATGTCGACGCGGCCGTCGATCTCCGAACGTTTGCCGAGCGCCTGTTCGGGGGCCATGTACGGCAGCGTGCCCATGGCCATGCCGGTGCGGGTGCGCACGTCGTCGGGCGCGCTCTCGAGCACGCGCGCTACACCGAAGTCGAGCACCTTGACGGCACCGAGCTCCGTCATGAACAGGTTGTCTGGCTTGAGATCGCGATGAACGATGCCCGCCTCGTGGGCCACGGCCAGGACGTCGAGCACCTGGTCGAGCACGTCGAGCAGCTCCGGCACGCTCAGCGCGTCGCTGCCGGAGACGCGCTCGCTCAGCGACTGACCCTGCAAGCGCTCCATCACCAGGTAAACGCTGCTGTCGTCGCTGGCGCCCTGCTCGAAGACCTGCACGGCGCCGGGGTGCTGAAGGCGATTGGCCAGGGCGCCTTCACGCACGAAGCGATCGCGGAGCTCGGGGCGCCTCCCGATCTCGGGATGGAGGAGCTTGACGGCAACCTCGTTGCCGGCGGGGTCCGTGGCGGCGTAGACCGCGGCCATGCCGCCCACGCCCAGCACGCTCTGCAGTGTCCAGCGCCCGCCGATGGTCTGACCGATACGCTGCTGGATGAACGCTTCCATTGTCTTCGTCTCAGCGCAGCGCGCCCGGCTTGATGCGACCTTCGGCGACGCCGCGGGCATAGGGCGGGCTCTTCTGCTGGCGCAGGGCGCGCACGTCCGAGCGCATCACGTTGGCGTTGGGGTAGCGCTCGGTCTTGCGGAACGCGAGAGCTCGATCGACGACCGCGCACACGTCCGCCGGCAAGTCCGGGGCGGCGCTCGCGAGCGATGGCGCCGGCTCCGTGGCGGCGGCGACGAGCAGCTGCGACCCCGGCAGATCGGGGTGGATCGTTCGTCCCGAGAGCAGCTCGAAGAGCGTGGCGCCGAGGCCGAAGAGATCGGTGCGCCCGTCGATGTCGGCGATCAGGCCGGCGGCTTGCTCTGGCGCCATGTAGTGGCAGGTGCCGAGCGTCATGCCCGCGGTGGTGGCCGTCTTCTCCGGCAGCACGGGCACCCCGTCGGGCAACGGATCGAGCACACGCGCGATCCCGAAATCGAGCACCTTCACCTTGCCGTCCCGACCGATGTGCAGGTTCTCGGGCTTGAGGTCGCGGTGAATCACGCCGTAGGTGTGCGCCATCAGCAGCACGCCGAGGACCTGGTCGGCGAGCGCCAGAGCTTCGCCTGGCGGGAGGATTCCGGCGCGCGCCAGGCGCTCGCTCAGGGCCTCACCGACGAGCAGCTCCATCGCCAGGTAGGCGGCGCCGTCGTCCGCGATGCCGCCCTCCATCACTTGCGGGATACCGTCACAGAGCGGCGCCATCGTGGCGAGCGCGCGCCCGAGCGGCCCCTCGCGCAAGAAGCGCTTGCGCACCTCCGGGACGTCGCTGAAGTGCGGATGGAGCACCTTGAGCGCCGCGATCGCGCCGTCGCGGCGCTTACCCGCAAACACGCTCGCCATGGCGCCGATGCCGAGCACGCGCTCGATCGTCCACTCGCCGATGGTCCTGCCGACTCGGCTGGCTGCGACTGCGTCAAGTTCCTCCATGGCGGACCACCAAAGGTAGCAGAGCGGCGCTCCGGCAAAAACGCACAGGTGACAGTGAGCGCCGAGGGGCCAGATTAGCCGCATGACGACGGCGCGCAGCTTTGTCGATGTGCTCAAGCGGAGCGCTCTGGATTACCTGCTGCCACCTGGGAGCTGTGGTGGAGCCGCCGAGCAAGGCCTGGAGCCTGTCGGGGGTCGTCCCGGCGGCGGTCTCGGCTTCGGGTTCGCGACCGGCATCGAGTGCTCGAACCCGACCATCGCCGGCGGCAACGGTCACCGGGTGCGCCGCGACTTGCTCGACGAATGCGGGCACTATTTGCACTGGCGCAAAGATCTGCAGCTGGTGAAGGACATGGGCATTCCGTTCTTGCGCTACGGGCTGCCCAATCACCGGGTTCATCTCGGGCCCGACCGCTACGACTGGTCGTTTCCGGACGAGGTGCTGGGCGAGATGAAGCGCCTCGGCATCCAGCCGATCCTCGATCTGCTCCATTTCGGCATCCCGGACTGGATGGGGGATTTTCAGAACCCGGAGCTGCCGGTCTTGTTCGCGCGTTACGCCGGTGCGGTGGCCCAGCGTTACCCGTGGATCCGCGGCTACACGCCGGTGAACGAGATCTACGTCGCGTCTCGCAACAGCGGGCTCGACGGCATCTGGAACGAGGGGCTCAGGACCGAGCATGCTTTCGTCACCGCGCTCAAGCACCTGGTCGCCGCCAACTTGCTGGCCAGCGCGGCGATCGTTCGTCAACGCCCGAACGCCGTGATCATCACCAACGAGTCGGCCGAGTACACGCACCACGTCAGCGTCGCGCCGTCGCACGAGATCAAGCTGCGCAACAAGCTCGTGTTCCTGTCGCTGGACCTGCTCTACTCCAAGGCGCCCGACTCCGACGTGCTGATGTTCATGCAGGACAACGGCATGACGCGCGAGGAGTTCATGTGGTTCATGAAGACGGCGCCCTCGGGCTTTCAGATCATGGGCAACGACTACTACGGCCACAACGAGAAGCTCGTGCTGCCGGACGGCAGCGTGACCTTCGGCGAAGACGTGCTCGGCTGGTACCTGATCACGCTGCGCTACTACCATCGCTACTACAAGCCGGTGATGCACACCGAGACCAACCTGTTCGACCCCGAGGCGGCTCCGGGCTGGCTCTGGAAGCAGTGGGTCAACGTGCTGCGCATGAGGCGCGACGGAGTCCCGGTGGTCGGCTTCACCTGGTACAGCCTGGGCGATCAGGTGGATTGGGACATCCAGCTCGCCGAGAAGCGTGGCCGCCTCAACCCCTGCGGTCTGTTCGACATGGACCGGAAACCCTGGCCCGTGGCCGACGCTTACCGCAGGCGGATCGACGAGTTTGCCGGCATCACCGCGCTGGCGCACGGCGAGATGTTCGAGTTCACACAGCGCG
>DATLIL010000642.1:0-6528 GCA_035539475.1 Polyangiaceae bacterium | reverse complement strand
GCGTGAGCTCGTAGTCACCCACCTGGTAGCCCACGCCGACGCTCGGGCCCTGGCCGAGGGTGAGCGCGGCAGGATCGTAGTAGACCGCCGTATGGTCGGTAACGTCGGCCGCAACGGCGCCAGCGAGCGCCGCCTCGCGCGAACCGAGCCCGAAGCGCTCCGCGGGCGAGGCGTTCGCCACGACGCTCGCGGTCAGCACGGCGAAGACGAACGACGCTCTCACAGTGAGAACTCCAGGCCGAGGGCGACCACGTCGATGGCTCCGCCGACGGTCGCTCGTGGAAAGCCGGGATTGTCGCTGGCAACGCCGGCGCCCTTCTGGTGGCTGCGCTCGACGAGGAAGTGATGCTGATACGAGAGATCGAGACGCGCGCTCTTGCCGAACGCAGCGCCGTAACCCAGGGTGAGGGCGTGGCGATCGTTGTCGTAACGGTTGGCACTGCCGCTCTGCTCCGGCAGCGGTGAGGCCTCGTAGAAGTAGCCGGCGCGCAGATCGATGACCACGGCGCCGAGCTCGAGCTCGTGCTCCAGGCCGAGATGCGGCACGAGCGTATCGGAGAGCTCGACGCGCTCTCTCGGCAGCGCGCCATGCTCGACAGTGGGCTCGACGAACGATTCGAGCTCGGACCAGCGCCGGTAACCGAGCGCGAGCTGAACCGCCGTCGGCCCGAAGGCGTGCCGCCACTCGGCGTGAAGCTCGGCCGGATCGTAGTGCGCGCTCCCGGCGACGTGGAGGTCCGGCACCGTCAGGCTACCGACCGAGCCGACGTTCACCGTCACGTCGAAGCGCGCTTCCAGCGCCGCGCGCGCCACGAGCCCCAGCGAGTCGTCAGCGCCGAGCTCGTAACCGAGTCCGAGCACCGGAGCCAGCGCCGGCTCGAGCGTGGTGCGAACGTGGGTGCGCGCACCGCTCGCGTCGTTCTGTACTTCAGCGCGGCCGTCGAGGCCGGCCAGCGCTCGCAGACCGATGCCCAGGCGCAGAGCGTGCAGGCGCAGCCCGGCGCCGGCCGCGAAATCGAGGGCGTGTGCGCGCCCGATCAGGAGTGGAAACTGCTGCTGCTCGGCGAGCGGCAGATCGGCGCGCACCACGATGTCGCGCGGCGCGGCGGCAAACACGCCAAGGGTGAGCGACCAGCTCTCGGACCCGCTCGGCAACGGCAGGGTGAAGCCGAACAGCGCATCGCTCGCCGCGTCACTCGCGCCCGCCACGCCGTCGAGCGAGAAGCGGGCGGCGCGAAACCCCGCCAGTACCAGCGGGCGCTCTCCGCCGAGAAAGCCCGGGTTCGTGCTCGTCGATTCGACGCCGAGCTCGGTCGCGGCCCCGCTCGCACCCAGCGCCTGGCCGCGCGGACCAGCGCCGAACAGCGCCGTCGGCGTGGCCAGCGCGGGTCGCCCGACGCCGAGGGCGATCAGCCAGGCAGCAGCGGCGGTAACGGCCCGGGAGCTCACCGGGCCGCATGCTACTCAGAGGACCCGTCGACGGCGACGCCATCCGGCGAGGCCAGCGAAGAGAAGAGTGCCGAACGCGGCGGACGGGGACCTTGGCGCAGCCGTGCGACAGGCACATCCGGAGTGCTCGGGAGCGGCCGTGGTCGACTCTGGCGGATTCGTCGGCTCCGGGCCCTGGCCAACGCTCCCCGCTCCGCTCAGGCCCCCAGTGGCGAACGAGCCTCCGCCCCCCGCTGTGCCGACGCCGGCCGTCGCCAGGCCGCCGCCGCCAGTGCTGATGGCGCCACCGCTCGGCAAGCCTCCCATCTCTCCCGGGGCCCCGCCGCCGCTCACTCCGCCAGCTCCGCCTTCTGCCGGTTCCTGCCCGGGGTCGTCGTCGCAGTCGCTGGCGCTCTGCTTGGACGCGCAGAAATCGGCGAAGCGAACCTGCTCGTCGCGGAGGTACTCCGCGCTGTTCAGGCTGCGGTAGATGCCGAATTTCGAGTCGTGACCGCTGGCATCATCGTCCCAGGTGTCGGCGGCGCCGGAGTAGTCGAACAGCAGCTCGCCATCCGAGATCCGGCGGATGGTCATCGCCAGGTTGCCGTCGTTGGCGTAGTGAATCTCGAGGTCGACTCTGACCCAGACCCCGAGAAATGGCGCGAGTGCGGTGGCGCCATGCTCGCCGATGCGGCCATCGATCGCGATGGTCTCGGTGCGCGGAGTCAGCGTCATCACCGGCGCGCTCTCGTCCGATTTGACCTGAAAGATGTGCGTGAAGTTCGGTGAGCCCTGAAAGGCGGCGTCGAGCCTGAACTTCCAGGCATAGTTCACGGTCTCGCCGCTGCCCGCCACGATGTCGTCGGCCCGCGCGCGAATCTCGGTTCGCTGGCGATCGGTCGCGCCACAGCGATCGTCGTCCTCGGCGACGTGTGCGTGGAACACGAAGACGTTCTTGCCGAGCTCGTCGTCGAACTCCTCGCTGATGTGCTCGACCGCATGCCCGCAGTCGGGGACCTCGACCGTGTAGGCGGTGCGGATGAGCTCGTAGGTGTCGCCCGGACCGTCGGCGGTGAGCAGGTTTTGAGCCTGTGTCACGGCCGGCAGCAGGAGAACGACGAGGAATGGGATCCGGGGCGAGACGACCACTACCGTCGGTAGTGGCTCGAGCCCTCGCCCCCGACCCGGGAAAATGACGAGCCGGTACCGGCGCCGCGAAAGTCGCGCTGGACTGCAACTTTCGCGGCCGGTTCGCTCACTTCGCTGGCATCAAGACCAGAGCGCCGAGCGGAGGGAGCTTGAGGTTCAGCGACTGGGCCTTGCCGTGAGCGGGGATGGGATCGGCCTCGATCACCGCGAGCGTCTCGAAGTCACTGCCGGCGAAGCGCACATCGTCGCTGGAGAGCCGCTCGATGTAGCGGCCCGGGTTGGGCACGCCGATGCGGTAGCCTTCGCGCGGCACGGGCGTGAAGTTCATCACCACCACGGCGTGATCATTGCCGTCCTTGCGCACGAACGAGAGGACGGTGTTCTCCTTGTCGGAGCAATCGATCCACTCGAAGCTGTCGGCGTCCGGATCCTTGCGCCAGAACACGGGGTTCGTCTTGTACAGGCGGATGAGCTCGATCAGATACTCTTGCAGCGCGAGCCGCTGCGGGTGGTTGGCGATGTGCCAGTCGAGGCTGCGATCGTGGTTCCACTCGTCGTGCTGGGCGAACTCGGTGCCCATGAACATCAACTGCTTGCCGGGACGGGCGAACTGGTAAGCCAGGAGCAGGCGCAGGTTGGCCAGCTTCTGCCAGAAATCTCCCGGCATCTTCTCGACCACGGTGCCCTTACCGTGCGTCACCTCGTCGTGCGAGATCGAGTTGATGAACTGCTCGGTGTGCTCGTAGAGCATGGCGAACGTCAGCTGATCGACGTGGAATTTGCGGTGCACCGGCTCCTTCGAGAAGAAGCCGAGCGTGTCGTGCATCCAGCCCATGTTCCACTTGAAGGTGAAACCCAGGCCGCCCTCGCTCGCGGGCCGCGTGACGCCGCCCCAGGCCGTCGACTCTTCGGCGACGGTGAAGGCGCCGGGAACGTCCTGACGGATGGCCTCGTTGAAGAAGCGCAGGAACTCGATGGCCTCGATGTTCTCGCGGCCGCCGTAGGCGTTGGGCATCCACTCGCCCTCCTTACGGCTGTAGTCGAGGTAGAGCATGCTGGCCACGGCGTCGACGCGGAGCGCGTCGATGTGAAACTCCTTGAGCCAGTAGAGCGCGTTGGCGACCAGGAAGTTCTTCACCTCGGTGCGGCCGTAGTTGAAGATCAGCGTGCCCCAGTCGGGGTGCTCGCCGCGGCGCACGTCCTCGTGCTCGTACAGCGCGGTGCCGTCGAAGCGGCGTAGCGAGAAGTCGTCCTTGGGGAAGTGCGCCGGCACCCAGTCCATGATCACGCCGATGCCGTGCTGGTGGCAGTAGTCGACGAAGTAGCGAAAATCGTCGGGGCTGCCGTAGCGGGCCGTGGGCGCGTAGTAGCCCGTCACCTGATAACCCCACGAGGGGTAATAGGCGTGCTCGGCGATCGGCATGATCTCGAGGTGGGTGAAGCCGAGGCGCTTGACGTGTTCGACCAGGCGCGGGGCGATCTCGCGGTAGCTGAGCCAGCGGTTGCCCTCCTCGGGCACGCGCATCCAGGAGCCCAGGTGAAGCTCGTAGATCGTGATCGGCAGGCGCGCCGGATCCTGCTTCAGGCGCTCCTTCATCCACGCCTCGTCGCGCCACTGGTAGCTCGAGACGTTGATGCGCGTGGCCGTCGCCGGCGGGTGCTCCATCTCACGGCCGAGCGGATCGGCCTTGATGCGCAGATCGCCGTTCTCGGTCTTGATCTCGTACTTGTACAGCGAGCCGACGCCGATGCCGGGCACGAACAGCTCGAACACGCCGCTGGCTCCGAGCGCGCGCATCGGCAGCACGCGGCCGTCCCAGCGATTGAAGTCGCCGATCACGCTGACGCGCCTGGCGCCCGGTGCCCAGACCGCGAAAGCCGTGCCCTGCACGCCGTCGATCACGCGCACGTGCGAGCCGAGCACCTCCCACAGCCTGCGATGGTTGCCCTCGCCGATCAGGTGCAGATCGAGCTCACCGAGCGTCGGCAGGAAGCGGTAGGGATCGTCGCGCTCGAAGCTGGTCCCGTCCGCAAACTCGAAACGCAGGCGATACTTGAACGGCGGCTTGATGCCGGGCAAGAAGGCCGCGAACGCGCCGCTGCCGAGCAGCGTCATCGGGCGCTGTTGCTCACCTTCGCGGATCAGCGTGCAGCCGACGGCGTCGGGGTGGAAAGCACGCACGATCGCGCCGTCCTGACCACCCATGTGGCCCGGATGTGCGCCGAGCAGCCCGTGCGGATTGGCGTGATCGCCTTTGAAGAGCGACTCGAGCTGTTCGGCGTCGCCGATCAGGGCGGAATCTTGCATAACGGGCTTGGACATCAGCTCACCACGTAGCATAGAAGAACGAGGGAATGCGGGGCCACGTTGATGCCGCCGCGAGGGTTTCGGTGCGTGGACTGGGCGGTATTTACCACCTCCTGAAAGTGGCCGCGCTCCGGTAGCGAAGGCAGCACGAAATGCCGCGCTCGATTGCTGGCATTCAGCAAAAGGAGCAGGGTCTGGCCCTGGTTCGGCCGGCCGCGCTCGTCGACGTCGTCGCTGGCCTCGCCGTGGATCAGCATGCCCAGGAACTGGTTACGCGAATTGCCCCAGTCGTCGAGGGTCATCTCGCCACCGTCCGGGCGCAACCACGAAACGTCCTTGATCCCTTTGTCGCTGACGGGATCGCCGTGGAAGAAGCGGCGGCGCCTGAAGACGGGGTTGCTGCGCGTGACGCGAAAGACCTCGCGCGTGAAGTCCAGGAGCTCCTTGTCGGCCAGCTCGAGGTCCCACTTCAGCCAGGCGATCGGGTTGTCCTGGCAGTAGGCGTTGTTGTTGCCTTGCTGCGTACGGCCGAGCTCGTCGCCGTGAGAGATCATCGGCACGCCTTGCGAGAAGGCGAGCGTGGCGATCATGTTCTTGCGCATGCGCTCGCGCAGGCGCTGGATCTGCGACGACTTGGTCTCGCCCTCCGCGCCCCAGTTGCGGCTCCAGTTGTCGTTGGCGCCGTCGCGGTTGTCCTCGCCGTTCTTTTCGTTGTGCTTCTGCTCGTAAGAGACCAGATCGTTCAGCGTGTAGCCGTCGTGGCAGGTCACGAAGTTGATGCTGGCGTAGGGCCCGCGGTCGCCGCTGTGAAAGATGTCGCTCGAGCCCGAGAGACGCGAGGCGAGCTCGGGCACCTGCCCCTCGTCGCCGCGCCAGAAGCGCCGCACGCAGTCACGATAACGCCCGTTCCACTCGGCCCAGCCCGGGGGAAAGCCGCCCAGGCGGTAGCCGCCGGGACCCACGTCCCACGGCTCGGCGATCATCTTCACGCGTGAGAGGATCGGATCCTGCTGCACCGTGGCGAAGAAGCGAGAAAACGCGTCGAATTCGTAAGGATCGCGCGCCAGCGTCGTGGCCAGATCGAAGCGGAAGCCGTCGACGTGCATCTCCTGCGTCCAGTAGCGCAGGCTGTCCAGCATCAGCTGCAGGCTACGCGGCTGCAGCACGTTCAGGCTGTTGCCGCAGCCAGTGAAGTCGACGTAGTGGCGCTGGTCGTGCGGCGCGATGCGATAGTACGAGTGGTTGTCGATGCCGCGGAAGCTCAGCGTCGGTCCGAACTGGTTGCCCTCGCCGGTGTGGTTGTAGACCACGTCGAGGATGACCTCCATGCCGGCGCGGTGCAGCACCTTGACCATGGTCTTGAACTCGGTGACCTGCTCGCCGAGGTGGCCGGTGGCGAAGCGCGGATCGGGCGCGAAGAAGCCGACGGTGTTGTAGCCCCAGTAGTTGATGAGGCCCATGTCGACCAGGCGCCGCTCGTTCGTGGCGTGGTGCACCGGCAAGAGCTCGACGGCCGTCACGCTCAGCGAGCGCAGGTGATCGATGACCGGCTCGGAGGCGAGACCGAGGTACGTGCCGCGCAGGTGACTCGGCACCTCCGGGTGCTTCATCGTCATGCCGCCGACGTGACACTCGTAGATCAC
>DATLIL010000641.1:0-7012 GCA_035539475.1 Polyangiaceae bacterium | reverse complement strand
TGTCGGGCCTCAGGGTATCGGCTCGTGGCGAAGTCGACTTTCGAGGTGTGACGTACCCCGAGATCAGCGAGAACGATCTCTATGTCTTCGGCGGCGTCCGCATGCGCCACTTCTACATGGAGGCCAAGAACCCGATCGTCGACATCCTGGCGGGTCAGTACGACGACCTGTTCGGCTGGGGCGGAGCCGGCTTCTATCCCAACACGGTCGCCTACCTCGGCATCACCGGCGAGATCTTTCACAGGAACCCTCAGATACGCCTGACCAAGGAGCTCGAGCTCGGCCAGGTGGGCGTTGACGTGGCCGCAGCCGCGGTCAGGCCGGTCCAGCGCGCCTCGGGAATGCCCGACTTCGAGGGTGGCCTCAAGATCGACTTCGACGGCTGGAAGGGTGCACGTACCCCCGGTTACGGCAAGGTCGACATCGGCGCTATTGCCCTGGGTGTCTCGGGCATCGTGCGTCGCCTCGAGCCGATCGAGTTCGAGGTCGACGCGGGTGATTCGGTAGGAGATTGGGCCTGGGGCTACGCGCTGAACGCGCTCGTTCCGGTGCTCCCCGCCGAAGACAAACATGACGTCGCCAATGCCCTCACGCTGACGGGCGAGTACAGCAACGGCACCGGCATCGCCGACATGTACACCGAGCTGACCGGCGGCGTGCTGTGGCCGACGCTCCCCGATCTGCAGGGCGATCCGATCCCGCCAATCTACCGTCCCAACATGGACCCCGGCATCGCCACGTTCGACGGCGAAGGAAACCTGAGGACCATCAACTGGCGCGCCTTCGTCGTTGGTGTGCAGTACTACCTGCCCTTCTGGATGGGCCGCGTCTCGGTCTCCGCCAACTACTCACAGCTCGAGTCCGACAACGCCGAACAGCTCACGCCCGTCCCCAACCGCCAGGCGGTCTACGACAAGGCCACGTACTTCGACGCCAACCTGTTCGTGCGCCTGACCGAGGACTTCCGCGTCGCAGGCTCGTTCCAGACCGTCGAACAAACCTTCAGCGATCACGTCACGACGCGTAACAACCGCGTCCAGGGCGCGATGCACTTCTTCTTCTGATGGAGGGCATGGTGAAGATCGCTAGCTCAGCGCTCTTGTTGTTCGCGGCCCTTCCCGCCTGGGGCTGTGCTCCGGAGCTCACCTGCGACGAGACCTTCGACGGCGGCGGCGACGTGGTGGGTGCGTCGGACACCAACGCTGACGGCATCCCGGACTCACGCTGGGTCGTGACAGAACCCTGCGAGGACATCGTGAGCGAGCCGCCCGAGCCGGTGACGCTACAGAAGCAGCCGCCGCACCTCTCGGGCAATAGTCCGCCCAAGCAAGCGAGCGGCGAGTGGTGCATGAACCTGAGCCTGATCAAGGACGACATGGGGGTTCCGCAGATCAAGGAGGGCGAAGACGGGTTCTACCCGTGGATCCCGCGCCTGCCCCTCCAGCAGCACTCCGCTCCGGGACAGCCGGTCTGGTACGACGCCTACGTCGACTACGGGCAGGACAACCAGTACGCCTTCGGCGCAGTCCTTTCCGGCGTGCACAGGATCGAGATCCCTGCAAAGTGCATGACCCAGCAGGGCGTGCCGATGACGTGCGCGGGACTCATCCCTGGCCTCACGGAGAAGTATGCCGAAACCGATGCGCAGCTCGGCAAATCGACCGGCACGGTGAGCACGTCCAACTGGGCCTGCGCCAACGCGCCGAGCGGCTACGGCTGCGAGTGCGCCTTCAACATGACGGTCACCTACGACGCGACCACGGGCCCCGGTGGGACCTTCGCGGCCAGTGACGATCTGCTCACCCACTTCGATCAGGTCGGAGAGGGAACACCATTCCTGACCAACTACACCGTGTCAGGCAACACGCTCAGCATGAGCGGCTACCGTCGCCGGGCGCTGTTCGGAATCGATGGCCTGCGAACGCTGAAGCTGCAGCGAGTCGTCTGCAACGACGGCGTTCAGGGCGTCGGAGAAGAAGGCGTCGACTGCGGGTACAACTGCCCGGCCGCCCCGACGTGCCCCTGAACTCGGCGGGCTTCGCCACTCGGCGGGCTGCGCCCGCCTCGTGATTGTTTTTTGATTTGCGGAGTGGCTGCGCAGGGTGCTTGGCCTTCCGGGTGCTCAGGGAGCAAGCGGCGCCTGTTCGGTCAGTTTGTCCTGACTCATGGTCTCATTCGTGGATCGAGATCTGCCCGTGCCAAGACCGACAGCTGGTTCCATGCTCGGCCGCTGACGCGGCCTCTTGCTCGGCGGGCTTCGCCCGCCTCGTGGTTTTTGTGTTTTGCGCTTCGAAGGCCCTGTGCGCTGTGGCCTTCCGGGTGCTCAGGGAGCAAGCGGCGCCTGTTCGGTCAGTTCGTCGTGACTCGCGTCTCATTCGCGGATCGAGATCTGCCCGTGCCAAGACCCACAGCTGGTTCCATGCTCGGCCGCTGACGCGGCCTCACAGAGCGTGTCAACGACCGCAACTGGCTTCGCTTACGCAATTACCCTCTCCACGTCGAAGCACTGTTACCTGGATAACGGGATTTGCGACGTGAAGAGGGACACCGCGGGCGCGCTCCGCTCAACGAGCTAGCCACACGAGGGACGTATCACTCGCAGACCCAGGTGTCGGCGTCATCGCCGAAGGGCGGGCAAGTGCAGCCCGTGCCGCCGTAGTCGCAGCCGAAGATCGGGCCTTCGCAGTCAGCACCGTTCGTGGGCTGATCCGCTGGGCAGTCCGGATTCGTGGCGCCTGCGCCGCCGAAGCCACCGGGATCGCCGGGAGCACCACCACCGCCGCCGTCGATCTCGAAGCAGGCCCATTCGGTTTCAGCGGCTGCGCCGTCGCCACCGCCGCCGGGGCCGCCGGGGCCCCCGCCGAACGGTGGCTGACAGCCGCAGACGGTTCCCGCGTACTCGCAACCGCCGTCCATGAGCGTGACGTCCACGGCGCAGGCTTCGCCGTCGGTCGGTGCCGTCGCAGGGCACTCGGCGGGATTCGTGGAGTCGCCGCCACCGGCACCCGGTGTGCTCGGCTCGCCGCCAGCGCTGTTCGTGCCAGCGGTGGTGGTGCCGCCGGTGTTCGTACCGGCACTATTGGTGCCGCCACTATCGGTTCCGCCGCTGGTGGTGCCGCCGCTGCCGCTCGAGCCGCCCTTGGACGTGGCGGTGGTGCCGCTCGCTCCGTCACTCTTGGCTTCCTCATCGGAGCCGCCGCAGGCGCCCATCAGCGTCAGGCCGCTCGTCAGCGCCAACGCCAAAACCAGTTTGGTGTTCTTCATCGTGCCTCCTAACGAATGCGCGGAAGGATCGCAGCGATCGCTTCCACCCACCGGAGTACCCGCGTCCCCCGAGCGTCAGGCAACGACGTCACGAGAAGTGACGATTCTTGAATTTCGCGCAGTGTGAGGGCGACTCACGGCGACGTTACAAACTATTTTCGCCAGAAGCTGTCACGGCAGCTTTTCGCCGCGGCCGGCGACGTAGAGCTCGTACCACTCCTCGCGGCTGAGCTCGACGCCGTCACCGCTGGCTGCGGCGCGGATGCGCGCGGGATCGGTGGTGCCGACCACGGGCTGAATGCCAGCCGGGTGACGCAAGAGCCAGGCGATCGGGATCGCTTCGAGGGCCACACCCTTCTTCTCGGCCAGGCGCGTGATCAGCTGGCGCAGCGCGAGCGAGCGCTCGTCGTCGTCGCTGCCCAGAGCGCGGCCCGAAGCGAGCGGACCC
Source organism: Polyangiaceae bacterium (assembly GCA_035539475.1). Lineage (GTDB taxonomy): Bacteria > Myxococcota_A > Polyangia > Polyangiales > Polyangiaceae > PMG-095. The sequence continues at coordinate 3,300 of DATLIL010000641.1, read as the reverse complement.
CAGGCCTGAACGGTGATGCCGCGCAGGCGGCAATAGTCGAGCAAGCCGTCGGCGCCGGTCGCGGTCTTGCCCTGATTCATGGCGATGCCCGCGTCGAGCAGGTGACTGTGCACCAGCGACAGCTGCAGCTGATTCGTGATCAGCGGCTGGCGCAGCGAGCGCGCCAGGAGCTCCATCTGAACCGCCGTGTGGTTGCTGACGCCGAAGTGACGCACCTTGCCGCTGGTCGCGAGCTCGTCGAAGGCGCGCGCCACCTCGTCGGGCTCGACCAGCGGATCGGGACGATGCAGCAAGAGCACGTCCAGATAGTCAGTGTTCAGGCGCTTCAGGATCTGCTCGGCCGAGCGCACGATGTGCTCGTAGCTGAAGTCGAAGCGATGCGGAGCATCGGGCGCGCCGTCACCGGCGAAGCGGATCCCGCACTTACTCTGCAGCCAGATGTCGCTGCGCTTCACGCCGAGCTCGGCGATCGCCGCCGCGAACACGCTCTCGGACTTGCCGCGGCAGTAGATGTCGGCGTGGTCGAAGAAGTCGATGCCCGCCTCGAGCGCGGCCGCAACGGAGCGCACCGCGCGCTTCGTGACCTCGCTCTCGAGTGGTGCGTTGTCCCAGGAGCCACCGAGCGGCATGCAACCGTAGGCGATGCGCGTCGCGCGGAGGGCGTTCGACGCGGGACCGAGGCTCAGCTTCTGCATGGGGTCCGGACCTTAGCGCAGTCCTATTTCCGGTGCCGCCCCGCTGGGCTAGGGTCGGCAGTGGAGGTCGTGGTGATGATCGACAAGAGCAGCGTTTCGAAGACGATCGACGCCATTTCGTCAGCGTTTTTCCGCGGCCAGAAGGTCTCGGCGCCCGAGCGTCAGCAGGCCGCGCGCTGGCTCGCTGGTCGACAGGGCCTGCCGGGCTCGTATGCCGGCACGTTCGCCGGTTTCCCCGGCGAGCAGAAGGGCGGCATCGTGGTGTTCACCGGGGAGCGCTTCACCTCGGCCTCGGCGCGTCACATTCTCGGTGAAGAAGCCAGCAGAGCGCTGCGCCTGCTGCGCGTTCGCGACGCTGCTGCGCGCACGGCGCTCGAGCGCGCCGACCAGGCCATGCTCGGCGTGCTGGAGCGCGCTTCTCAGGATCCGCGTAACACCAATCCGGGCACCTACTGCTGCGGCAAGTGCACCGTGGGGTTATGGCGAAACCTGCTCTCCGGCGGGCTCGATCGCCGTGAAGAACGCCTGACTCGCGGGGTCGAGCGCTTGCGTTCTCGGCGCGACGACAAGGGCGGCTGGCGCGCCTTTCCCTTCTGGTACAGCGTGCTGGCGCTGAGCGAGATGGACGTTCCCGTGGCTAGCAGGGAGCTCCGCCACGCCGCGCCCGTGCTCGAGCGCACCGTCGACCGGCGCCCGGGGGCAGGAGCCTTCGCAGAGCGCCGTCAGGAGCTCGCGCGCCGAGCGCTCGGGCGGCTGTAGCGGCGCGGGTCGACAATCCCGAGTGTTTTCGCCATATTGCCCGGGCCCGCCAGAAAAAGTTCGTAGCCATGTCGAGAAGGCGCGGGCGGCTCCGTCGTCTCCGTGAAAGCGCCGATCGGGCGCTCGCTGGAAAGGACCAAAGACCATGAAGTTCATGCTGATGATGAATGCGCCGGTAGCAAAGGGGGACTGGGACGTCGCGAGCTGGTCGCTCGACGAGTTGAAGGCGCACATCGGGTTCATGAAGCGGTTCAACGGAGAGCTGCGGAACGAGGGTGTCCTGGTCGGTTCCGAAGGCCTGGCTCCCCCCGCCGCCGCGCGGATCGTGCGCGCCGGCAAGAATGGAGCGCCAGAGGTCACCGACGGGCCGTTCGCAGAGGGTAAGGAGTTCCTCGCCGGCTACTGGATCGTCGACGTCGAGACGCCAGAGCAGGCCTACGCCATCGCCGCGCGTGCCTCCGCCGCCCCGGGAGCGGGAGGCAAGCCCATGAACATGGCGATCGAGGTGCGCGAGGTCCCGAGCGGCCCGCCCGTGGAGCCGTGAACGGAGCGAGCGTGGATCACGTCGGCGAGCACCTGTTGCGCGATCTGGCGCCGCAGGTGCTCGGCGCGGTAGTGCGACGCTACGGTGATTTCTCCGCCGCGGAAGACGCCGTGCAGGAGGCGCTCGTGGCTGCCGCCATGACCTGGCCGGAGCAGGGCGTGCCGGACAACCCGCGCGCCTGGCTGATCCAGGTCGCCGCGCGGCGCATGACCGATCACCTGCGCACCGAGCTCGCGCGCCGTCGCCGCGAGACGGCAGTCGTCACCCAAGCGCTGCCGGACGAGGAGCTCGTGCCGGCGGCCGACAGCGACCGGGAACCGGAAAGGGACGACACGCTGCTGCTCCTGTTCATGTGCTGTCACCCGTCGCTCAGCCGCCCGTCGGCGATAGCGCTCACGCTGCGTGCGGTGGGCGGCCTGACCACGGCGGAGATCGCCCGCGCCTTTCTCGTGCCCGAAGCGACGATGGCCCAGCGCGTCAGCCGCGCCAAGCAGCAGATCAAGAAATCCGGCGAGCGCTTCCGCATGCCCACGGAGCACGAACGCGACGAGCGGCTGGAAGCCGTGCTGCACGTGCTCTACCTCATCTTCAACGAGGGCTACGCCACGAGCGAAGGCGAGAGCCTGCAGCGCGTCGATCTCGCGAGCGAGGCCATCCGTCTCACCCGCGCCGTACGTCACCTCTTGCCCGACGACACCGAGGTAGCCGGTCTGCTGGCGCTCATGATCCTGACCGACGCGCGAAAAGCCGCCCGCACCGGCCCCGACGGCGAGCTCGTCCCGCTCGACGAGCAGGATCGAACGCGCTGGGATCGCGCCGCCATCACGGAGGGCGTCGAGCTCATCAGCCAGACGCTTTCGCGCGGCGCCATCGGTGCCTACCAGCTCCAGGCAGCCATCGCCGCCGTCCACGACGAGGCCACACGCGCCGAGGACACCGACTGGCCGCAGATCCTGGCGCTCTACGGGCTGCTCAAGCGCATGTCCGACAATCCCATGGTGACGCTCAATCACGCCATCGCCGCGGCCATGGTGCACGGTCCGCAAGCGGGCCTCACGCTGCTCCAGGCCCTCAACACCGATCCGCGGCTATCGAGCCACTACCGCCTCGCCGCCGTCCGTGGCCACCTGCACGAGCGGGCGGGCGACCGCGCAGCGGCCATCACGCACTACCGCGCCGCCGCCGACGGCACATCGAGCGTTCCCGAGCGCAACTACCTGCTGATGAAAGCGGCACGCCTGTCAGGCCCCTGAGCTCGACGGGCTGCGCCTACTTTGCGGCTCCCGGTGAACCAACCTGGAC
>DATLIL010000640.1:0-2135 GCA_035539475.1 Polyangiaceae bacterium | reverse complement strand
AGTCAGCACCGCCCCCCTAGTCCTGGGGCCGGCACGCGCCGCCCCCTCGCCGTCGCCAGGCGACGGGCGCCGCGCGGCGCTGTGGTATAGACCCCCCCGCCGTGTCATCTGTAGAGAACCGTGAGCCCGCCCCGAGCGAGGGTGAGTCGAAACCCGAGTCCGATCCGCCGGAGGTCGAAGCCGAGGCCAAGGCACCCGCGCCGAAGAAGAAGAAGGCCAAAGCCGAGAAGGCCGAGTCGACCAAGGATCGCAACCAGCGCATCCGTGAAGAGGCAGCGGCGCGCCGTCGCGGCCGACGCGACGAAGAGCGCCAGCGGGTCGCTCCGGCGCGCAACCTCGACGCCAGCGAGATCGTCGACGATGCCCTGGCGCGCGGGACGCACAACGTCGCGCTGCTGCTCAAGAAGCACTTCAACAAGATCCAGTGGGTCGCGGCGCTGATCGTGGTCGGCGGTATCGGTTACAAGGTCTACAGCGTGCGCGCCGAGCGCGTCGTGGGTGACAACTCCGACAAGCTGATGACGGCGGTCAACTCCGAGCGCGCTCGTATCGGCGACGGCGACGCCACGCCCGACCCGTACTCGGGTCTGACGGATTCGCGTCCGCACTTCGCCACACAAGAGGCGCGACTGAAGGCTGCCGCGGACGAGTACAAGGCCGCGCTCGCGATCGGCGGCACGACGGCCACGCTGGCCCGGCTGGGCGAGGCGGGCATCTTCTACGATCAGGGCAAGTACAAGGAAGCCCTCAAGGCTTACGAGGACGTGCGCGGCTCCGAGCTCGCGGGCAAGGACAGCGACGTTAAGGGCAGGGCGATCGAGGGCATCGGGCTGAGCCACGAGGCGCTCGGCGAGAGCGAGCCGGCGCTCAAGAGCTATCGCGAGCTCGAGAACAGCGGCATCACCGGCTTCGCGCCGCTCGGGCAGTTCCATCAGGCCCGGCTGCTGCACGCCAAGGGCGAGAACGACAAGGCCAAGGAGCTCGTCAAGAAGGCGCTGACGAAGCTCGACGAAAAGGACAAGGAGCGCACTCCCGGCATGCCGCCGAGTTACCTGCAAACAGCGGCCAAGGAGCTGCTCGGGGTGCTCGATCCGGCTGCGGCTGCGGCCGCGGCTGCAGCGGCGAACTCGGTCCAGAACATCGATCCCGCCGTGTTCGAGAAGCTCAGCAAGGAGCCCGGCAAGGGAGGGGTCGACCCCCAGAAGCTGCAGGAGCTGCTCAAGCAGGTTCAGGAGGCAGCTACCGGCTCGCCCGAAGCGCCAGCCGCTCCGGAGGCGCCTGCAGCGCCCGAAGAAGCACCGGCTCCAGCTCCGCCGGCGAGCGCACCATGAGGGTCGCCCTCGTCCTGGCGGCGCTGGCAGGTCTTTGCGGGCTCGGTTGCGATGCGTCGCGCTCCGGCGCGCATCCGGAGATGCCGGTCTTCCTGCAGCGCCCGAACGGAGCGCTGCAGGTGGTCTACAAGCGCTCGCTGCTGGCCGAGTCACGCATTTCCGGCGAACCCTACGAGCGCGGCCAGGCCGAGCTCGACGTGCAGCATCGCCGCGTCTTCGTCGGCTCGAGTGATCGCGGACTCTACGCGCTGCGGGCGGACGACGGCACGGTGCTCTGGCGTTTCGAGACGGTGGGCTTCGTGCAGTGCGCGCCGCTCTACGACGCGCAAGAAGACGTCGTCTATTTCGGCTCCAACGACGGCGCGCTCTACAAGGTCGCCGCCCAGACCGGCAAGCTGCTCTGGCGCTTCATGACCAACGCCGAAGTGGCGCGGCGGCCCGTGCTCGAAAATGGGCTGCTCTACGCGGTCAACGCCAATGACACGGTGATCGCGCTCGAGCCGGACAGCGGCAAGCTGCGCTGGTACCAGCACCGCACGCCGGCCATGGGCATGGAAGTGGCCGGTTACGCCGGAGTCACGGTGTGGCGCGGCAAGGTCTTTACCGGTTTCAGCGACGGAACCGTGGCCGCCTTCGATGCGCTGACCGGATCGGAGCGCTGGGCGCCCGTGGATCTGGCCGCCGAGGCCGAGGCCGCCAGCGGTGAGATCCCGCAGTACCTGGACGTCGACACCACGCCGGTGCCCGAATCCATCGCTGCCGGCCATGCCATCTTCGTCGGCAGCTACGTGGGCGGTGTCTACG
>DATLIL010000639.1:0-3816 GCA_035539475.1 Polyangiaceae bacterium | reverse complement strand
CGCGTTGACGGCGCTCGCGCGCAGAAATGCTGCCGCGGCGATCGCGAGCAACGCTCCGACCAGTGACAGGCTGACGATCGTACGCGCCAGTCGGCCCTTCTGCGGCGAGCGGCTACGCAGGCCGGCGAGCTCCTGACCGGTGAGCGCCCCCGGTAGCGAGGCATCGGTGCTCGGCGTCAGATGGTTGTGCGAGATCAGGCCGTCGAGCTTGGTCTCCGCGTCGCTGCCCTCGGAGTGGATCTGCTGCTGCGGCGCCGACGGAAGCTCGCGCCGATCAGCGGCATCGAGCGCCGACTTGATGGTGAGCTTGCGCTTCTCGAGCCGGTCCGGCAAAAGCGCGCGCAAGAAAGCCGCCACTTCCTCGTCGTTGGAAGGCGGCATTGCCCGGGTCAGCGCGACGACGATGTCGTTCGCAGTGGGATAGCGTTTGGCCGGATCCTTGGCCAGCGCTTGCATCACGACCTGCTCGAGCGCGAGCGGGTAGTTGGCGACCAGCGTGCTCGGCAGTATCGCCGGATCCTCCGAGCTGATCTGCTTGATGGTCGAGGGCTCGTCGTCGCCCCGGAAGGGGTGCCGGCCCGTGGTCATCATGTAGAGGAGGATGCCCATGGCAAAGACGTCGGTGCGCCTGTCGATGCGGTCGCCGCGCAGCTGCTCCGGCGACATGTAGGCGATCTTGCCCTTGAGCTGTCCAGCCCTGGTCTCGCTGTTGGCGCGGTTGGTGGCCTTGGCGACGCCGAAATCGACGACCTTGACCACGCCGTCGTACGTCACCAGCACGTTCTGTGGAGAAACGTCGCGGTGAACGAGGCCGACAATGGAGCCGGAATCGTCACGCAGCTCGTGCGCGGCGTGCAGGCCGCGACAGGCCTGAATCGCCATATGGACGGCGATGGGCAGGGGAATGCCGCCGCGGGAGGCTGCGTATTTCAGGATGACGCTGAGTGGCTCGCCGTCGATCCACTCCATCACGATGTAAAGGACGCGATCGGCCTCGCCCAGATCGTGGATTTCGATGACGTGCGGGTGGTGGACCTGCGAAGCGAGCGACGCTTCGTCCAGGAACATGCGCTCGAACTCGGGGTCGTCGACCAGACCCGGCAGCATGGTCTTGATCGCGACCATCTTCTGAAAGCCGCGGCTGCCTTTCAGCCGCGCCGCCCAGACGCTCGCCATCCCGCCCTGTGCAATGGGCAGCAAGAGCTCGTACCGCCCGAGCACCTGTCCGGCCGTGATGGCGTCCAACATGTCCGAAAAGCTTCAGTAAAGTATCGCCGGCTAGCCTACCATTGTGGAACTGAGTCTGCAGTTACCGGCGTAATGTCCGGCAAGCAGCCCTGAGCTCACCATGAGCGTATCGCGCAAGGCGGCAGCGGGTTTCGGGCCGCGATCGAATCGATTCCCGGCGGCGTTCACGCAAGCCGAACGGCCGGAATCGGTGTGCGTCCCCGTCGTACCTACATTTCGCGCACACGGCGCCGACACGGCTCAGTGCGTCAGAGCCTGATCGCCGGCGTACAGCACGACGTCCCTGTGCTCGGGCAGGCGCCTGAGGGCGAGCACCTCGCTCGGATCGCAAGCGGCCGCGATCAGGGGGGACGTGGTGGTCAGGATCCACTGCACATCCGGCAGCACTTCGCGCAGTACGCCGCAGAGCTCCGCCTGCACGGCACTGTCTTGATGCAGATCCACCTCGTCGATGGCGACCACGCCCTCCGCGGCCCGCGGGTCGCGCTCCGGGTAGGCGGCCCAGAGCATGCGCACCGAAAGCGCACCGAAAGCCACCAGATGGCGGGCGCGCGTGGGTAAGGCATCGAAGCCCATGGTCCGCCCGCCCGCGTCACGAAAGGTCGGCTCGAAGGAAAAGGCGTCGAGGCCGAGATACTGGAAGCCGGTGAGCGCGGTCAGCGATCCGACGACGTCGCGCATGGCGTCGCCCAGACGCTCGAAGCTCTTGCGCCGCTTCTCGCCAGACGCGAGCGCGCGCACGATGGCGGCGTAGGCCAGCGCTTGCTTGGTGTCGCGCGACAGATCCGAGCGAGACGCGTCGTCGAGACCCGAGGTCGCCTTCACGTCGTAGCGCGCGACGCCGCGCGCGGGAGCCGAGAGCGCGATCGGCTGGCGCGAAAACCAACGCGTGCTGGCGATGGCCAGAAACGCGAAGCCGCCTTCGCCTGCGGCGCGGTCGAAGACGACCTGCTCGCGTCGCCTGAGCGTCTCCTCTTGCTCGTCGGCGAACACACGCGCGCTCGGGCTGGCGAGCACCAGCGGGTGCGGCCGGCTCGAGTCGTCCTGACCGAGCCACCAGTGGCAGACCACCTTGGCTGGAGGAAGCTCGGCCGGCTCCTCGTCGAGCCGCGTCTCGCGCTGGCGCAGCTGGGTCACGCAGTGACCGGGCCTCGTGCTCGACAGCGCCTGCAGCAGCGAAGTCTTCCCCACCCCGCCGCCGCCGTGCACGACGGTCAGGAGCCTGGGCTTGTCCTCTTCGTCGACGAAGGGAAAAGCCAGCGATTCGAATGGGCCGACGCCCACGACCTCCGCGCGGAGCAGGCGCATCGCCCGCGAGTCTAGCGGCACTCGAGGTAGCGGCCAAGGCTGGCTCTGGTATACGGGCTTTCCCCCATGCAGCTGCGCACTGAAATCGAAATCGAGGCGACCCCCAGCCGCGTCTGGGAGGTCCTCACCGACTTCGCGCGCTACCACGAGTGGAACCCGTTCATCACCAGCATCGGCAGCATGGGCGGCGAGCTCCGGGTCGGCCACAAGCTCCAGGTGACGCTCTCTCCACCCGAGAGCAGCGAGATGACGTTCACGCCCGACCTGCTCGTGCACGAGCCCAACCAGGAGCTGCGCTGGCGCGGCAAGGTCATGTTCAAGGGCCTGTTCGACGGCGAGCACTTCTTCCAGCTCACCGAGAAGAGCCCGGGCCGCACCCGCTTCGTGCACGGTGAGAACTTCAGCGGATTTCTGGTGCGCTTCATGACGCGCAAGCTCACGCACGTCGCGCGTGGCTTCATCTACATGAACCAGGCCCTGAAGAAGCGCGTCGAGAGCGGACGCACCTGACGGCTCAGGCGGCACCATCGCCGTCCACATCGCCGCACGCCTCGGGGCACCGGGTGCGGCGCGGACCCTTTCCGCATCGACCGAGGTACATAGCAAGGGGGCAATGGGCGCTCAGGTCAGCCGCAACCCAGGTCTCCTTCGGAGTCAGGGCGCGGCTGCGCCGCTTCAGGGACAGGTGACAGGGCGCGGCTGCGCCGCTTCGGTGGCAGTTTTTTGGATCTACCCGCTGCTGAACGGGAGCCGAGTGGAGGTGGCCTGGCACTGACCGGTCACTACGACGACCGAAGGGCGACCCAGCGGTCGCCCTTCGGTCACCGCAACAAACTAGCGAGAGACGCCAGAGCATGGCCATGACTTTGTTCAAGAGCGTGCCAGAGCGCGCGATTTGCTCGGGCGCGACATAGCCCCACGCCATGGCGAGGCGGAGAGCCGAACGCGTTTCATTTGCGCTTCCGGCGGCGGAGTAGAAGCGAGAGCGACGATTGCCCGGGTCGGAGTATTCGGCCTCGCCGATGTTGAGCACCATGCTGTTAGCTGCGCGAAGCAACTGATCAGCAAGTGAGCGGTCAGAGCGCTTGATGCGTGGCAACAGTGGGCGCAGCTCCGTGATGACTTCGTAGGCGACTTCAGCGACTTTGAGTGACATGTGTTTCCTTTCGACCGATCCGTTTCGGCCGAGCACTCAACGCAGTGTGCGCGGAGGCCAGCTCAAGGCTGCCGCAGGCACCGGCGACGCCGGCGCGAGCGCGA
>DATLIL010000638.1:0-1807 GCA_035539475.1 Polyangiaceae bacterium | reverse complement strand
GTCCTGGGTGAGGTCGAAGAGATCCGCCTGCGCGGCCGCGATCTCGATGCTCGACTCGACGATCGGCATGTCAGCGGCCCGCCAGTACCTCGCCGAGCGCCGCGCTGACCAGGAGGACATTGCGCTTCGTCGCCCCGTGACCCATGAGGCCGATGCGCCAGGCCTTGCCCTTGAAGACGCCGAGGCCGGCGCCGATCTCGATGCCGTAGTCCTCCAGCAGGCGACGTCGCACGCCGGCGTCGTCGACGCCGTCGGGGATCTGGATGGCATTCAACATGGGCAGGTGATGCCCTTCCTGGCTCGCGTAGCTCAGGCCGAGCTCGGCCAGGCGAGCACGCAGCAGCTCGTGAACACTCTGGTGGCGCGCAAAGCGTGCATCGAGCCCTTCTTCCAGCACGATGCCGAGCGCCTCGTGTAGCGCGTACAGCATGTTGATCGGCGCGGTGTGATGGTAGACGCGCTCGCTACCCCAGTAGCGGCGGATCATCGTCAGATCGAGGTACCAGCTCTGCACCTTGCTCTGGCGCGACGACAACTTCTGCTCCGCACGTGCCGAGAGCGTGACCGGCGAGAGACCGGGCGGGCACGACAGGCATTTCTGCGTCCCGCTGTAGGCCGCGTCGACGTTCCAGGCGTCGATCTCGACCGGCGCACCGCCGAGGCTCGTCACGCAGTCGATCAGGAAGAGGCCTCCGGCGTCGCGCACGGCGGCGCCGACGCGATCGAGCGGCTGGTGCGCGCCGGTGGAGGTCTCGGCGTGCACGAGGCAGGTGAGGGCGGGCTTCTCACGCTGCACCGCTGCGATCACCTCGTCCTGGTCGAAGACCTCACCCCAGCTCTTTTCGAGCGAGATGACCTCTGCGCCGCAACGTTCGGCGACGTCGGCCATGCGTGTGCCGAAGACGCCGTTCTTGCCCACCAGCACGCGATCGCCGGGCTCGATCAGGTTGGTGAACAAGGTCTCCATGCCCGCGGAGCCGGTGCCGCTCATGGCCAGCGTCAGCTCGTTGCGCGTGCGGAAGACCTGGCGCAAGCGCTCACCGAGCTCGTCCATCAGCCGCAGAAAGACCGGATCCAGGTGCCCGATCGTCGGTCGTGACAGCGCCTCGAGCACCCGCGCCGGGACGTCCGAAGGGCCAGGTCCGAGCAACACGCGTTGAGGTATCGCGATCATGGGCTCTTCACCCACTCTAGCGCTAGCGGCGTGTGCGGCGATAGGCGGTAGCCAGCGAGTCGGCGTACTCGTTCCAGCGGTTGCCGGAGTGGGCCGCGATCCAGCGCAGCTCGAGCTCGGGGCGGCGCTTGAACAGTGCGTAGAGCTCCTTCACCAGCTCGAGGTTCTTGATCTCGCCGCCCTTGCGCTTCCAGCCGCGCTTCTCCCAGCCGGCGGCCCACTCGTTGATCGTGCTCACACACAGCTGGCTATCGGTGTAGATGATGGCCGCGGTGCCTTCGGGAACCAGCGCGGCTCCCGCGATCAACGCCGAGAGCTCCATGCGGTTGTTGGTGGTGTGCGGCTCGTGCCCGTCGCGCTCGGCCACGATCTTGTTGCCGGCGACGTAGACCGCGCCCCAGCCACCGGGGCCCGGGTTCGGCTCGGCGGCGCCGTCGGTGAACACGCCGTCGATGGGGCCGGCGGTGTACTTGGCCAGCACCTCTTCGGTGGTCAGGTTCTCTTCGCGTCCGGAAGCGGAGCGCATCGCCGGGCGAGGGGAGGCGGGGCGCGCGGCGGCGGGCGTCTTGACGCGTCCCACACCGCCCTGCTTGTTCTTGCACGAGAGGCAACGCTTGGGCTGCCAGCCGGGGT
>DATLIL010000637.1:0-6304 GCA_035539475.1 Polyangiaceae bacterium | reverse complement strand
TCCAGCGCCTCCTTCGGTAGATCGACCTTGTTCTCGAAGTCGTTGAAATTGAATGGGTCGGGCATCGTTGCCTCTCCTGTCTTTACCTGGCGTCCATCAGTCTTCTGCGAAACTCTTCGAGGTGGCGTCGGTTCTCGCTGGCGATCGCTGCGCCCACTCGTGCGACTGCTTCCTGGAGTTGCTCCGGGTCGATCGGCTTGAGCAGGTAGTCGATGGCGTTGGCCCGGTAGGCTTCGACGGCGTGCTCGCTGTCCCCGGTCGTGATCACGACGCACGGGTCGCTGCGAAGCTGAGAGAGCAGCTCGAAGCCGTCCAGTCCGGGGAGGTGCAGGTCCAGAAAGAGCACGTCCGGCTGCCGCTCCTCGCAAAGCGCCAGCGCCGCCGGGCCCGTGTCCGCTTCGGCCACCACCTCGATGACACCCGCGTGCCGGCGCTCCAGCAGTCTCCTGAGCAGGTGACGGGGCCCGGCCTCGTCTTCGGCGATGACGGCCGTCAGTTTGGCGCTCGAGTCCATGTGGTTTCGGAGGCGGCTACGCGGCCCCGGTGCTGAAAGGTCGCTGGCGACGGCGTTCATGCCATTCGGCCCGCAGGCAGAAAGGCCTGGTACGGCAAGGTCCTGCTGGATCCTGCCGGATGCTTCGTGACTGGCTTACGGCTCGAACGCGGCAAAAGCGAGCCGCCACCGACGAGCGGTCGTTCCAGCGCCACGAGCGGTCGAATACGGCGCGGACGGCAATGGCACCGTGCGGTCATGACCAGTTTCTGAGGCTGTCCGCGAAGCGCCGACTGGACGACAGCTCGCTACCGTCCTTCAGCACGATCTTCATGCGGCCGTCGGGCAGGCGCCGCAGGGAGCTCACCTGATTCATGTTCACCAGCGTATTGCGGTGAACCCGGAGAAAATCCGTGGGGTTGAGCCGGCTTTCCAGGTCCGCGAGCGGGGTGTCGATCAGGAGCTCCTGCGTGCCTGACTTGACCATGGTGTAGCCGTGGTCGGCCCGGAAGTACTGCACGTCCTCCAGCGCCACGAAGACGGTCGAGTCGCCCACGCGGCAGGCCACCCGCTTGAGCTCGCGTTCTCGGCCCGTGCGCAGCGCGCTCAACAGCTCGGTGAAGTTGTGGGGCGCTCTCGCCGAGTGCTGGGCCAGGACCTTGGCGATGGCGGCGGCAAGCTGTTCGGCATCGACCGGCTTCAACAGGTAGTCAGTGGCACTCGCGCGAAAAGCTCGCACCGCATAGGCGTCGTAGCCGGTCGTGAAGACGATCGCCGGTTTGGTCGTCAGCGCAGCGAGCACCTCGAAGCCGTCCAGGCCCGGTAGCGAAACGTCGAGTAGGACCAGATCCGGCTCGTGCTCGCGGATGGTCTCGACCGCGGCCGGCCCATTGTCGGCCTCGGCCACGACCACGACCGTGTCCTTGTGCTTGGTGAGCAGGCGCTTCATCAGGTCGCGCGAGGCTTGCTCGTCTTCCACGAGTACCGTTCGCAGTACCATGTCAATCTGCTCCCAGGATTTGCTCCCAGGTGCGGACACTAGCGTCGGGGACGGAGTCGAATCAAGCCCACTCAGCGTTTCGGCACTGATTCGTTGCGCCCTTTTCCCAGGTACCGCCGCTGCGTGGCCACGCAGCCTTCAGCGTCGTCGGTCGAGATGCGGTCGGCGGCGGACAACCGACTGAGACCTCATGGGGCCGGAGCTCTTGCTGTCAGTGTGGTCAGATTCCAGTTGGGCTGCCGGAAGCGTGGTCCCCCTGAAAGTTAACGTCATGTCGAGGCAGCCAGACCTAGACGATCGTCACGCTGATCTCTACGGGCTTACCTCCGCGGTTGAGCCGAACCCTGAGCTCGGAGGCCGTCGTCAGGCGCGCGTAGGCTTCGAGCGCTTTCTCGGGGCTCGTCAGACTGAAGCCGTTGATCGACTCGAGTCGGTCGCCGTTTTGCAGTCCCAGCGAGGCCAGGAGTGACTTGGGGCGAATGCCGAACAAGCGCAGCCCGATGATCGCGCCGTCCTTCATCTCCGGGACGACCCGCACCGAACGCAGCGCGGCCTTGGGATCCTGCAGCGTCTCGTCGGCGAGCGTGCGATCCACTCGCAGCTGCCCGTCGCCGCGCCGGTCGATTCTCGAATCGGTGACGGGCACCCGTGCTGGGGCGGGTGTCGGCGGACGGAACAGTGGCGACTGACAAGCTGTCCCCTCTCCCGTCAGCCACACCGCGGGCACGAGCTGCCTCGGATTGTAGCCGATGAACGCGACTTGCTTGCCGCCGACAGCGTCGCCCACGCGCCGCAAGCGCCCATGCTCCTCACCGGCCCAGCGCAGCGTGGTGAGCGACCACCCGGGGTCGTCCTTCGACTCGGTCACGATCAAGGCCTGGATCCCCTCGCAGTCTGGCCACGACAGGGGATCCGAGGTGTCCAGAGCGGTGGGCGGTGATGACACCGGAAGGCGAATGGTTCGCTCACTCTTGATCGTGGCCGCCGGCGGTGGTGCTTCCGGCACCTTCGCAGCAACGCTCGGGCGGTCAATCAGCGCTGCCCCCAGGAGCTGAGCCGCGCCGCGCGCCTGCAGGTAAACGGCGGCGGTGCCGAGCAGTGCGACGACGATGGCGAAACCACTCCTGTAGACCGGTTCGATGCCCATGCGCGAGGCATGCAGCGAGAAATGTGCCAACCGACCACAGCGGGATTACGCGAGATCGTGCGGCATCACCCCGCACTGCTCCGGCCAGATTGGCAGCCTCGAGTCCGACGCTGGACAGATCGGCGCGGGACTTCTGCTCAAGCCATCAACATCTCGAGCGGCCCCTGGTACTCCGCGCGGTTCACCAGGTCGCGGTCGCCGAAGTAGTTGATCTCGGTGCGGCCCACCGCGTGCGCAAGGCTCACCAGCAGCTTGTTGTGGGGTACCCGGGCGTCGCCCTCGATGTCACGCAGCCTGAGGTAACGACCGAGCTTGAGCGTGCGTCCGCCGCCGCCAGCGATCACGGCGGGATGGCGCATGTGCTGGTTGTCGTGGCCGAAGTGACCGAACTCGCTGTGCCAGAAGATGACGGTGTTATCCAGCATGGTCCCGCCGTTGGGATCCATCGGGTCGATGATGCTGTCGAACTCCTCGAGCACGGCGGCAAAGTGCGTGGCGGCCCAGCGCAGTCCCGCCGTGTAGCCCACGCGCAGCGTCGCCAGCGTGTCACCCGCCGCGCCCCAGTAATCGTGAACGAGGTTCTCGTGGTAGCGGTAGTCGGGACCGTACAGCGCCGCGGCGCCCGACGCCTGGACCTCGGGGACCTCGGTGTAGAAGTTGGGGTAGTCGTCCAGGATGCGCAGCGTGGCGCACCTGGCGCGGCCGCAGGCAAACGCCTGGGCGATCACGGCGGCGTGGGCGCGCGCGACTGGCTGGACCATGGTGTAGTCGCCGAGATCGCCGGTGTTGTCCGGCACATCGGTGCCCCTGGTGGTGCACGCTCCGACGAGCCCGCCGCTGCCAGGCGTTCGGAGCAGCGCCGCCATCGCTTCGCGGTGCGCGGCGACCCTGTCCTTCTCGACGTTCTGCAGCCGTGCCTCGAGCGCGGTGAGCTGCGCCTGGCCCACGTCGAGGATCCGGTTCTCGCCGTCGGTGTAGTCGATCACGGGCTCACCCGGATCGGGTGGGACGAAGTCGGCAGGGAAGCACTGCTGGAACAGGGCGGCCGGGTTGGTCTCCGGTTCGCGACCGATCCCCGCGGCGTCGAAGCTCATGCACTTCCAGGTGCCCGCGCCAAAGACGCTCGCCGTTGGCAGCACGGGAGCGCCGAGCAGACCGTGCAACACGAAGTCGAGCGACGGGTGATTGTCGAAGTTTCCTTCGCGATTCTCCGGCGCCTGGGCCCCGGTGAGCAGGGTGCCCTGCTCGTTGTGGCCGTGGTTCGCGTAGAGTCCCGTGCGAGTCGCCTGCCTGACGCACTCGGTGTCCAGGCCGTCCAGGATCGTGATCTGGTCGCGCCACGGCATCATCGCGTTCAGGATGGAGTTCTCGTACTCGAAGCTGAGCCCGGAGAGAGCCTCGTCCTCGGTCAGAGGCGCGCTGCCGTCACCGTTGCGCGGGATCCAGAAGTCGCGGTCGACACCATGAGGTGTCCGCACGGCGAGAAAGCGTACCGGACCGGCGGGCACCTGAGCGCGCGCCACGCGCCGGCCGCCGCCGACCAGGAACCCTGCACCGAGCGCGGCGGAACCGCCGAGAACGAAGCGTCGACGAGTGAGCATGACTACTTCCTCCTCTCGATGAAGGCCGGGTCCCGCACGATGGCCACCAGGAGCTCCTCGAAAGATCCGTTGCTGGCTTTGAACGCGTCGTAGGCCGCGGCTGGAGCTCGCACCGTGATGGGCGCGCCGAAGTCCGCCCCCAGGAGGAAGTGACCGAAACGCTGGACCAGGCACTGCTCGAACATTTCGTCCTGCGCGAGCGCCGCGGAGACCTCGCCGGGCGTGTTGTATTGCACGCCGTTCCAGACCACCTGCGCCTCGACCGGCTTGCCGTCGGGGTACGTGGTTTGAAAGCGACCGTCGCCGCCGAAGCTCTCGAACGCGAGACCGACCGGATCCGAGGTGGAGTGACAGCCTGCGCAGGGAGGCTGGCTGCTGCGCGCCTCCGAGATCTCGCGAATCGTCGCGTCGGCGCCGACCAGCTCCCGTTGAGCAGCTTCCAGATCGACGTTGAGCGGCTCGATCTCCTGGCACATCGCGTCGCGAAAGACGCCCATCCCGCGGCGCACGACGTTGTCGCGCCCCTGCTTGCCGTGCGAGACGAGCCACGCGCCCAGGGTCAGGAGTCCCCCGCGCTGCGCGGGATCGAGCTCGAAGGATGCCACGCCGCTGCCCGGGTGAGTCGCCCCGTAATACTCTGCGACGGCAGGCGTGCCCGACGTGGCGGTGGACGTCAGAAGGACCGAGAGCGAGCCACGATTCGTGACCACGATGTTCTCGACGAAGGTGCGGTACTCCTGCTCGAGATCAGCGATCAGGTTCGCGTCCAGCCCGGTTTCGATGCCCTGGCTCTCGAGCGTCGACATCTTGAGCCACTCCCAGAAGAAGCGCTGCCAGACCGCGCTGGTGCTGTCCATCAGCCGACGTGCGTGCTGCTCACGAACAGCAGGATCGCGCAGCGTGGCGGTGTTGGCGGCGTCGAGCAGCGCCTGATCGGGACCTCGATCGACGAGCGAGAACGAGAGCAGCGAAGCGATCTCGTAGTCGTCGATCTCGACCACGCCCGTGCCGCTCGGACCGATCTCCGTGCGATACAGGAAGTTGGGCGAGAGCAGCACCGTGCGGACGACCGCCGAGAACGCCCAGTCCGCGCCGTAAGGACCCGAGAGAGCGTCGTACACACCGCGGATCTCCGCCCTCTCCTCGGTCGTGACCGGCCTCCGGTACGCGTCGGGCAGAAACCAGTCGAGGAACGTGTCGACGCACTCGCTCGTCGCGAACGTCGTGCAGCGTGCCGCAGCGGCGCCTTGCGAGGACACCCAGGAGCCGATCGTGCTGGCCGCCTCGGTGTACTGAGTGGCATTGCCGGTATCGATCCGCGCCGCGCCCGCGATGTTCGTCAGGCCAAACTCACTGCCACCTACAGGCAGATCCACCTGCGGTGCTCCAGGAAAGAAGCGCTGAACCTCGGTGTTGTATTGCTCCGGGGTGAGACGCCAGACGCGGGCTTCGAGCCTCGGATCGGTCGGATCCGTACCGGGGCCTCCACCGCCCGAGCCGCCCGTGCCGGGATTACCCGCGCTCGCCCCGCTGCCGGATGCGCCAGGATCGTCCGCACCTTCCCCACACCCGAACGCTGACACCGCCAGCATCAAGATCAGTGGATACCGCACCCTCGGCCGTCTTCACGATCCGTACCAAGGCAAATCACCGCCGTATCTGCCTGCGGAGTGCAAAGGGCGTGGGGGCGACACGCCTCGGCTCCAGCTAGGTTCCGGGGGGTACGCCCCCGACTCGGCGTCCTAGCGTTCCTCGGGCTCGCTGAAAGCCAGCCAGTCGCGGCGAGCGCTCTCGTAGATGGCCCGCGCCATCCAGGCGAGCTCGTCATGGCTGAGGGACCCGCCGGTCTTCGGAACGGCGGACTGCACATAGTTACGAGCCTGGGACAGCGTCCCAGGCCACCCGCCTTCCGCGCGTCGGCCCTCCGCTCGCAGCAACGCGCGCTCGGACTTGGCCCAGCGCGCGCCGCTGCTGACCGCAGCCGCGGTAAGCACCGTGGCTCGCTCCGGCGTCATCGCCGGAGGCGCGGTCAGCGAAGGACCTTTGGAACGACTCACCAGCGC
>DATLIL010000636.1:0-4325 GCA_035539475.1 Polyangiaceae bacterium | reverse complement strand
CCCGGAGGCGCCACGGGCGCAGGGGGACTCGTGGCGCTCGACGAAGCCGGGGTGCTGACCGCCGCGCTGGCGCTCGCGCTGGGTGTGGGCTTCGTTCGTTCGTCGCCGCCCGTGCGTGAGCCGGCCGCGGGTCCTCCGGCGCAGGCGCAGGCCAGGAGGGCCAGGAAGCTCGGGCGAAGCACGCGGCGAGCATAACGTAGTGCCGTGTTTTTGCTAGGATAACGCTCATGGCTCGCCTCGGCTTCGCCGTGCTCTTTGCGCTTTCCTGCTCGGCCTGCGGCAGCAAGGGTGCCGTCGCCTTGCTGAGCGGTGCAGAGAATCCTTCGCTCACCGTCGAGCAGGCCGCGCTCGGCGCGAGCTTGAGCGGCGGGTTCGAGCTCGTGCTCGAGCTCGGCGACTACGCGGACGAGGGTGTGGACGTCAGCCTCGCCGGCTTCGGCATCTACCGCGGTGACGAGGAGCTCGTCTCGTCGTTGTCGCTCTCCTCCGACGTCGACTTCCCGGTCCATGTCGAGCCTGGCAAGAGCCAGCGCGCCCGGCTGAGCATCGACATGACCGGGACCCTCGACAGCGCCGTCGCGGATGCTCTCTGCGAGGGCAACGTCGCGTACCGAGGCGGCGTCACCGACGCCGGCGGCAAGCTCACACCCGCCGCCAGCGCCGAGTTCGCGCCGAGCTGCCCGTGAAAGATCAAGACGACGAGATCCGTCGCGCGCTCAGCGAGTGGCGCGAGGGTACCCGGGCCGAGGCCATCGCCCGGCAGCCAGAGCGCGCTCCAGGCTTTGCCACTCAAGGCGGTATCGAGCTGCCGGATCTGCTCACCCCCGCGGACGCGCCGCGCGACTACCTCGAGGATCTGGGCCTGCCCGGCGAGTACCCCTACACACGTGGCGTGCAGCCGACGATGTACCGCGCGCGGCACTGGACGATGCGCATGTTCGCCGGCTTCGGCACGCCCGAGCACACGAACCAGCGCTTTCGCTACCTGCTCGAGCTGGGCCAGACCGGCCTGTCCACGGCCTTCGATTTCCCGACGCTCATGGGCTACGACTCAGACTCGCCGCGCGCGCTCGGCGAGGTCGGCGTCTGCGGCGTCGCGATCGACACGCTGCGCGACTTCGAGACCTTGTTCGACGGCATCCCGCTCGACAAGGTGACGACGTCGATGACGATCAACGGGCCAGCCATCGTGCTGCTCGGCTTCTACGTCGCGCTCGCCGACGTGCGTGGCGTTCCACGCCAGCTCCTCGGCGGCACCGTGCAGAACGACTGCCTCAAGGAGTTCATCGCCCAGCACGCCTGGCTCGTCCCACCCGAGCCGGCCATGCGCATCGTCACGGACATGATCGAGTTCTGCGCCGCCGAGCTGCCGCGCTACAACAGCGTGTCGATCAGCGGCTATCACATCCGTGAGGCGGGGGCGACCGCCGCCCAGGAGCTCGGCTTCACGCTGGCCGACGGCGTGGCCTACGTCGAGAGCTGCTTGCGCCGTGGCCTCGACGTCGACTCGTTCGCGCCGAGGCTGTCGTTCTTCTTCGACGTGCACAGTGACTTCTTCGAAGAGATCGCCAAGTTTCGCGCGGCGCGACGGCTCTGGGCTCGGTTGATGAAGCAGCGCTTCGGTGCTCGCCGCGCCGAGAGCCTCAAGCTGCGCACGCACGCACAGACGGCCGGTGTCTCGCTCACCGCGCAGCAGCCCTACAACAACGTGGCCCGTGTGGCGTTGCAGGCCCTGGCGGCGGTGCTCGGTGGCACGCAGTCGCTGCACACGAACTCGTTCGACGAGACCTATGCGCTGCCGACCGAGGAGGCCGTGACCATCGCGCTGCGCACGCAGCAGATCATCGCCCACGAAACCGGCGTGCCCGACAGCGTCGATCCGCTCGGCGGCAGCTACCTCGTCGAGTGGCTGACCGATCGACTGGAGCGCGACGCCCTCGCCATCATCGAGCGCATCGACGCGATGGGCGGCATGGTGCGGGCGGTCGAACAGGGCCACCCGCAGCGCGAGATCGCGCGCTCCGCCTACGAGGCCGAGCGCAAGCTGGACAGCGGTCAGCGCGTCGTCGTCGGCGTCAATCGCTTCCAGACCGGCGAGGGTGACCGCATTCCCACCCTGCGCATCGACGAGCAGGCCGTCGCAGCCAAGATTAGGAGCCTCGGCGAGCTCAAGGCCGCGCGCAGCCAGGCCGAGGTCGAGCGCAGCTTGCAGCTCCTGCGCGACGCCGCCGTGAACGGCAAGAACCTGATGCCGCCCGTGATCGAGGCGGCCAAGACGTACGCCACGCTGCAGGAGATCTGCGACGTCCTGCGCGCCGCCTTCGGCAGCTACGAAGACCCCGGGTTTTTGTGAGCGGGCGCCTGAGCCAGTGTGTTTCCCCAACCAACCACGAACAATCAGGCCTGGTTCGACTCGCCCGGGGGGATCTTGTCGGCGTCGGGGGAGGAAACGGTCTCGATCTCGCCGCTGCTGCTGGGGCTCGTGGTGCGAGCCGTGGAGGCGATCGGGATGCGCACCCCGCTCTGCTCGCCGGACGGTGAAGTCATTCGCGGATTGCTACGTCGCGAGGGGGCCGGCGGCGGCACCGAGCCACGACGCCGCTCTGCCTGGACGGCGAGGCTCGGATTGAGGATGCGGTCGACCTCGGCGCTCAGGCTCGTGGTCGAAGACAGGCGCGAAGCCCCGCTCAGCCGGCGCGAGGGCGTCGGAGCCTCCGGGCCATCGAAGCGGTCCCGGACCGGCTCGCTGACGCTGCGGTATTGAGCGACGAGGCGCGCGCGATCGGCGACGATCTCGCCGTAGAGCTTGAGTGAATCCTCCACGGATTCCCGGGCGAAACGCTCGGCGGCGCGGATGGCGCCTGCGGCCAGGTGTCGCAGCAACTTGGTCGCGCGTGGCTGACCCGTCACGCTGAGCCCGAGTGAGAGCCCGTTGTCCGTCTTGGTCAGCTCGAACAGGATGGTCACGTCCTCGAAGGGGTGCTCGATCAGACCGCGCAGCCGTGCCATCGTCCCGAACAGATCCTTGAGCCGCACCGCGCCGCCGCCCTGGATCAGCGCCTTGGCGTAGAGATCCTCGGCGATTCGTTCGAGCGCCCGACCCGAGCCGTCGCCCAGCACGAGGTCGAGGGTCAGCAGCACCTCTTCGGCTTCGTCGAGCGGCAGCGTGTCGAGAGCCGCGCTTGCTCGCAAGCGTTCGAGCGACAGATGAGGCCTGAGCCGGGGCGCGATCCGCACCGTGACGGACTCGAGCGCCTGGGAGCCGAACTCACGTTCGGCCGACTCCAATACGTTGCGCAAGAACCAGCTTTTGAGGCGTCCCGGCAATCGCAGCGCCCTTTCAACGAATGAGCCTAGCCGAGCTCAACCTGAGTCGCGAGCCGCAAAAGAATACGACCAACACCCACACTGGACGTTGCGTAACAATACCGAGCCCACATTGGCGTCCAGGCGGCGGATGAGCGCCAAAAATGGGGAATTTCCGGCAGCAGGAGTGTCTTGCGGGCGCGCACACGGCGGTGCCACCCTGGCGTCGTCAGGAGGTGCTCATGTCTCTCGAGACTCTACTGATCATGCTCATCGTCGGGTTGATCGCGGGCTGGCTCGCCGGGCGCGTGGTCGGCGAGGGTTACGGCCTCGTCGGCGACATGGTGGTCGGCGTGGTCGGCGCCTTCATCGGCGCTTGGCTGTTCCGTACGCTCGGCATCCGCGTCCCGCTCGGCGGGCTCTTGGCCACGATCTTCGTCGCGTTCATCGGCGCGATCGTCCTGCTCTTGCTGATACGCCTGTTCCGGCGCCTGAAGGCGGCCTGAGCGTCAGCCGGGCGCACCGAACACCGTGAACGCTGCCCACACCGAGGCAGGCGCACCAGCCGAGCGTTGCTCGAGCATGGCCTTGCGCAGCGCCTCGGCAGGGAAGTCTTCGTTCAGGTGCCCGAACATGCGACACATGAGCTCGTAGGTGCCTGCGTCATCGACGTCCCACAGGCTCATCATGACGCGCCGCACGCCGGCCAGGTGAAAGGCGCGAGCAAGGCCGATGATCCCGCCGTCGTGGGCCATGCCGCGTCCCGTCTGGCAGGCCGAGAGCACGGCCAACCCGGCCCCGTCGTAGCGTGCGTGCTGAATTTCCCGTGCGGTCCACTTTCCGTCCGCCGAGTCTGCAGCGAGCGCCAGGAAGCCGCCGTCGAGGGGGTTCGACTCGTCCGCGACGCCGTGCGACGCGAAATAGAGAAGGTCGGCGGAGCCTGCGCGCGACGCTACGGCGGACTCCGTCGCCGCTTCTCCGATCAGGGCCGTGGCGCCGAGACGAGTGGCGACCATCGT
>DATLIL010000635.1:0-2209 GCA_035539475.1 Polyangiaceae bacterium | reverse complement strand
CTGCTCCGCGAATCGCATGAACACGCGTGCGATCCCCTTTCCTTCCATCGCTGGCTGTATCATGAGCCGATGAATGACGGCCACGCGACCTGCGGCAAATTGCCACGCAACCTCACTGTATTCCGGATCCTGATGTTCGTTAAGCACTAGAGTTCCAACAACCTCACCCGCGACGGAAGCGAGAAACGCAGTGCCGCTGCGGACATCGAGTTCGATCGTGACAAGGTCTGGGTACATCTCGTCCCACTGATCGATACCACAGCTTCGCATGTTCTCGACGCAGGTACGCAGAAGCTTGAATAGGACGTCGACATCGGTCGGCGCTGCTCTACGAATCGAAACAGCAAGCGCTGGGTGTGTTGCCACGCTCTGATTCCCTTGGCCCACGGTCGTGCCTCGTTCCTGTCCGGCGAACTGTGTAATTAAGCCGCCGCCGCACAACCACCTCTCCACGCTGGTTAGCCCGCTGCGGCGTAACGGCGCAACCCAGCAGGATACGCAGCGGCTGCATAACCTGCCTCTTTCGGGGATTCGGCAGCGCCAGCGTACCACGACCGTCACCGCAGAATCCGTACCAGCACGTGCGCGCCTGTACGGAGCCGCGGTGCGTCATGACCATCCCAGTCTTGCGTCGCGGACGCGCAACTCTTCGCGCCACGCGTCGATGGAGGGAGATGAGCCGCGACCACCACGAAAGGACCCCATGACTCTCCTGGAAGCCGCGCAGACGACGCTTCGACGCCTGCATGATTCGAGGAAGCGTACCTCTACTGGATCCGCGAGTTCATCCGCTTTCACCACAAGCAACATCCCCGCACGATGGGCGCACGCGAGATCACCGCATTCCTCAACGAACTCGCGACGCAACGCCGCGTGTCCGCGTCGACGCAGAACCAGGCCCTCTGCGCCATCGTCTTCCTGTACAAACGCGTCCTCGACATGGCCATGCCCGATCTCTCCGGTCTCGAGCCCGCGCGACGGCCCATGCATTTGCCTGCCGTGCTCTCGCGCCGCGAGGTCCTCGCCCTGCTCGACAAGCTCGAACCGCCCTTCCGGCTCATGGGTGAGATATTCTACGGCGCTGGCCTGCGCTTGATGGAATGCGTCTCCCTGCGATCGGTGAGGGGCGAAAACCCCCACGAACGTGGCTCGCTGACCGGAACCTCCCGCCACCACCCAGGCCCACAAGGTACGGATCTCACAGCTCGTCCGGCTCTACAACAGGATTCCAGAACCCTCCGCGAACACACCGCGTCCCGCGCCCGCTCGCGGAACGCGAAGGTCCCCGATGGAATCCAGGTCGAGCCCCTCGATCAAGAGCCCAGCAGGCCCTCGGACGACGAGCAGGCCGCGTTGAGGTGCGGCGCAGATGCAGGCAGATCGATGCCTTGGGCAAAAGGGGCGGCTGAAGCCGCTTGCCTCGCATGCCGCAATCATCCCACGTCCTGGCAGAGATCCTCGACCTCCGGACCATCCACGCCCAAGCGCCGGAGCGCGGCCTGTACCGCGTCTCGTTCGCGCAGCTCCGGGCCCACTCATCGGACGGCGCCTTTGGCCATCAAAATCAAAACGCGGGCCGCATCACGCAGCCGCTCGGGTCCTTCCGGGACGGGCGCGCCTCCCACCGGTTCGCACGCCCAGCACTGTCCGTCTTCCTTGCGGACGCGCCGGAGTATTCCGATCGCTCGCCCTCGCAGCTCGATCCGATAGCCGAAGGCGATCCCTCGGAACCTCACGAGGCGGCTCACACGGTCCGAAAAGGCTGGCAGATGCAATCACCAGCCGGGCGAAACCCAAAGCCAAGTCGCCGCCCCCGAGCGCTCATCCGTAGCCGCCCCCTGACAGCAGAAGCCCCTCGGCTCGACGCCGACGCGTTCCCCGCCCTTGGGCTCGGAGAGACGAGTCGCCTCCACCAAGGGTTGGCCCGTTATGTCGGCAGCTCGGGGATCTCGGGCGAGCCGGGCCACGTGATTCCCACCTTCTGAAGCATGCGTTGAGCGCCAAGCACAGGCTTCGAAACGGGGGTGGGGAGGGGATGAAGGAGCGTGGCGAGTTCGTCGGTCGTGAACTCCGTGGGGCCCTTCAGCCTCCGATCGACCACTGCGTCCATGATCGCGTGTGCGGGGGCGTCTTGCGGGCGGGCGTAGTCGACGACGATCCCCCCAGGGCGTGGATAAGACGAAGCCTCACAAGACAGCGGCAACAGCCG
>DATLIL010000634.1:0-4461 GCA_035539475.1 Polyangiaceae bacterium | reverse complement strand
GCGGCCAGCCGTTGTCCGAGCCAGCCCTGCGCCCAATCGTAGTCGGGCAGCGTCATCTCCTCGCGACCGAAGCCCGGCGGGAACATCTCAGCGTGCCACTCCTTGCCGACTTCGTACTTCTCCTGATCGTAGTCGCTGTACTTCTGAAAGGCGCCGGCAACGGGATCGACGAGCTTGTGGCAAGCCGCGCAGCTCGGATCTTCGCGCGTGGGGTTGGCGTAGCGGGTGGAAGCGGTGGGGTCGAGCGGGCGCTCGCCGATGCGCAGGATGTCCGTCGCCAGGAACAGCTTGAAGACCATGCGCGCGCGGTGGCGGTTGCGGTTCGTCGGCGTGGTCGGAAAGCGATTCAGGAACATGGGCGAGGTCAAGAGGCCCGCGTGCGGGTAGGGCTGAAACGCGCCGCCCTCGTCGACGTAGAAGATCTGCGCCGGCTGCCACTCGTTCTCGTTGGTCGGATCGGCGAAGGTGGGGGCAGCGTTGTAGATGCCGGCCGAGAACGGATTGACCACCGTGTAAGCCGCCGTCAGGATCTCGGTGAAGGGCAGATCGTTTCGAACGACGTAGGACACGAGCTCGAGCGGCTCGCGAGCCACGGAGCGGTTGATGCGCGCGCGCTCCTCGTCCGTGTAGACGTCGTAGGCCTCGTCGGCGGCGGCCGGCCAGTAGTCGGTGTTCAGCTGATCGACGGCGTACCCGTTGTAGCCGAGGTAGCGATCCGTCATCAGCACGTCGTTGTAGGCCTCCTTGAGGCGGCGGTGGAACGCGTCCTCGGTCATCAGCGCGTCGACCTGCGCGGCCAGGCCGGCCTCGCCGTTGTCGATCACCCACTGCGTCTCGTCGGGCGTGGGCAGGCGGCTGGCGAGCTGGAGCGACGCCTTGCGCACAGTGCCGGCGAGATCGAGCAAGACGACGTCCGCGAACGAGCCCAGCACCTGAGCGTCCGGGCAAGGATCGCCGGCCTGGAGTCGCTCGACGAGCTCGGCGACGAGGGCGAGCTCCTGGCTATCGGCGGTCAGCACCCCACCACCGCCGTGCTCCATCTCGCCGACGGGCTTGCGCAGCAGCACCGAACGATCGTCGAACTCGGTGCGCGCCAGCCTCTCCAGCGCCCCGAGGTTGGCGTCGAGGAAGCCGGGGTAGGTGGGCGGCAAGAGGATGAAGTCAGCTCCCTGCTGCGGAGCGATGCCGTCGGGTGAGTGACAGTTGACGCACGTCTTCTGCATGACGCGAGCCCAGACCTGCTCGGCGAAGAAGCGCGAGTTCGACATGCACTCGCCGTTCACCTCGGTGTAGCCGGGGTCCTTGGGCGTCGCCTCTTCATTGCAGCCGGCTAAGGAACCGGTTCCCAAGAAGAGGGCGGTCGAAAGCAGCCAGCGCGGACTCAGGCCGCGGGCACGGATCCGAGGAACGATCCACATGCAGCTCACCTCGCAGTAGGTAGAGCGAGTCTAGACCGGAGTATTCGAAACTCGCGAGCGATAACGCCGCTGATCGCGCAACAAAATCAGTGCGCTGGGGTCGACTGCCCCGAGCGGGGGCCGCTCACCTCAGCGGGGTGGGATATGCGCATACGTCAGCCAAAATGCGTCAAAACTCGATTGGTTTGACCTCAAACAACTATTTCTCGCCGGCCATCCTGCCCATGCTGCGCCAGGCCGAGAGCAACGCGCCGCGCTCGCTGGCGTCGAACCAATCAGGGTGACGGTCGACGCTCTGCTTGGCGGAGGTCAGCCAGCGATCAGCGGCTGTCGCGTCGCCCAGCGCGAGGTGCGTGAGTCCCCGGTACAGGGCGTAGCGCGCTCGTTCTGCCGGGGCGTAGCTCCGGGCCTCGGCCTCGAGCTCGCGCAGCTCGGCGGCGGCGGCCGGGTAGCGGCCGTCGTGAAAGGCGTCGAGGGGCAGGCTTCCAGCACAACCAGAAACCATCCAACAGAGGGCGAGAACCCCGGGAAAACGCAGCATCACCCCCCTGGTCGGCCGCACGACGGCCCAGTTGCTTGAAATCGCCTTGCCCAGCGGCCGGGGCCGGGCTAGCCCTGCGCGCGTCTTAGCCCCCGAAAAGCTTGAAGAACATGCCCGATACAGAGCGCCAGAACGTCCGCAACGTCGCCATCATCGCCCACGTCGACCATGGCAAGACCACCCTCGTCGACGCGATGCTGAAGCAGACCGGCGTCTACCGCGCCAACGAAGCTGTGGTCGAGCGCGTGATGGACTCGAACGACCTCGAGCGCGAGCGGGGCATCACCATCCTGGCAAAGCACTGCAGCGTCCGCTTCAAGGACACGCTGATCAACATCATCGACACGCCCGGCCACGCCGACTTCGGCGGTGAGGTCGAGCGCACGCTGAAGATGGCCGACGGCGCCATCCTGCTGGTCGACGCCGCCGAGGGCCCCCTGCCGCAGACGCGCTTCGTGCTGGGCAAGGCCATCGAGCTCGGCCATCCGATCATCGTCGTGATCAACAAGATCGATCGCCAGGACGCGCGCCCCGACGACGTGCTGACCGAGGTCTTCGATCTGTTCTGCGAGCTCGAGGCCTCCGACGCACAGACCGACTTTCCGACGCTCTACGCCGTCGGCAAGGAGGGCATGGCCAAGCGCAAGCTCGAGGACGAGGGCAGTGGGCTCTTGCCGCTGCTCGAGACCATCGTCGAGCGCGTGAGGCCGCCCAAGGGCGACGCCGAGGCGCCGCTGCAGATGCTGGTTCACAACATCGAGCACGACGAGTACGTCGGCCGACTGGCGGTAGGTCGCGTGTGGCGCGGCAAGATCGAGGTCGGCTCGAACGTCAGCCTGCTCGCCGAGAAGGGTGCGACCCAGCATCGCATCAGCGCGCTCTACTCGTTCGAGGGGCCCAAGCGCGTCAAGGCCACCTCGGCGTCGATCGGCGACATCGTCGCGGTCGCCGGTCTGGAGGAAGTGCAGATCGGTGACACGCTGGCCGCGCCCGAGACGCCGGAAGCGCTGCCGCGCATCGTCGTCGAGGAACCGACGATCAAGATCAATTTCGTCGTCAGCACCTCGCCCTTCGCCGGGCGCTCCGGCAAATGGGTGACCTCACGTCACGTGCGCGAGCGGCTGCTCAAGGAGTCGAAGCGCAACCTGGCGTTGCGCGTCGAGGAAACGGCGGAGCCGGACTCGTTCATGGTGTTCGGGCGTGGCGAGCTGATGCTGGCCATCCTGGCCGAGACCATGCGCCGCGAGGGCTACGAGTTCGCGCTCGGCATGCCCGAGGTGGTGGTCAAGGAAGTCGACGGCGTGAAGTCCGAGCCCGTGGAGCTCGTGATCGTCGACGTGCCGGACGCATACGTCGGGACCGTGACCACCCGTCTCGGCGAGCGCCGTGGTCAGATGGTCAAGCTGACGAGCCTGGGCTTCGGCCGCACGCGCATGGAGTTCCGCATCCCCTCGCGCGGCATGATCGGTTTCCGCTCGGCGTTCCTGACCGAGACCCGCGGCACCGGCCTGTTGAACTCGCTGTTCGAGGGCTGGCAGCCGTATGCCGGTCCGATGCTGCGCCGTCCGAACGGCGCCATCGTCGCCGATCGCGCCGGCGTAACGACACCCTACGCCCTGTTCCACCTGCAGCCGCGCGGCGTGCTGTTCGTCGACCCGGGTACGGACGTCTACGAGGGCATGATCGTCGGCGAGCACAATCGGCCGAACGACCTCGACGTGAACGTCGTGCGCGAGAAGAAGCTCACCAACATCCGCGCCGCGGGCCGCGACGAGAACATCATCCTCAGCCCGCCACGCCCGCTCAGCATCGACACGGCGCTCGAGTTCATCGATCGCGACGAGCTGCTCGAGGTGACCCCCGACGCCCTGCGCCTGCGCAAGCGCATGCTCGACTGCAACCGCCGCCCCCGCCGCGACGACGAGTAGCGGGCGTCAGCCCGCGAACTGGCGAGGGTCGGCCCCTAGCAGGCCGACCTTGATGCCTGCCTCCTGCAGCTGGCGCGTGGCTCGGCTGTTGAGTAGCAGCAAGACCAGCAAGTTGACGCAGGGCACGAGCAGCAAGAAGAAGCAGAGCACGGCGACCAGCGAGTTGAACAGCGAGCTCGCGAGCCCCATGGTGCCGTAGAGCGAGACCACCACCGCGCCGATGTAGACGAGGCCGATCACGATCGACCCGAAGGTGCCCGAGAGGGCACCTAGCATGACGCCGCCGACGAGGCCGGCGACGTTGAGCAAGACCGCGACGTTGATCAGTCGCTGGTATTTCGCGATGCGCGCGAGCTCGGACCGCCTGGCGCCGTGCTCCGCATCGGGCGCCTCCGAACGTACGGCGGCCGAGTTGACCCACACCTCGCGTCCGTCGTCGAGAGCGACCTTGAGTCGTTCTCCGTCCTGCTGCACCACCTTACCGCTCAGCGTTTCCGAACCGCGCGCGAACGTCACCGTCGCACCCACCAGCAATCCAGCCATGTTTTTCACCCTTCCGGCCGCGGTTCATACC
>DATLIL010000633.1:0-10095 GCA_035539475.1 Polyangiaceae bacterium | reverse complement strand
ACCTTCGACATGTCGCGCAGCTGAACCGTGAGGTTCGACGCCATCGCGTTCACGTTGTCGGTCAGATCCTTCCACGTGCCGTACACGCCCTTCACGTCGGCCTGGCCACCGAGCTTGCCTTCCGTGCCCACTTCCTTGGCGACGCGCGTCACCTCGGCCGCGAAGAAGTTCAGCTGATCGACCATGCGGTTGATCACGTCCTTGATCTGCAAGATCTCGCCGCGGGCATCGACCGTGATCTTCTGCGTCAGGTCGCCGTTGGCGATCGCCGTCGCCACCTTCGACATGTCGCGCAGCTGAACCGTGAGGTTCGACGCCATCGCGTTCACGTTGTCGGTCAGATCCTTCCACGTGCCGTACACGCCCTTCACGTCGGCCTGGCCACCCAGCTTGCCTTCCGTACCCACTTCCTTGGCGACGCGCGTCACCTCCGCCGCGAAGCCGTTCAGCTGATCGACCATGCGGTTGATCACGTCCTTGATCTGCAAGATCTCGCCGCGGGCATCGACCGTGATCTTCTGAGTCAGATCGCCGTTGGCGATCGCCGTTGCCACCTTCGACACGTCGCGCAGCTGAACCGTGAGGTTCGACGCCATCGCGTTCACGTTGTCGGTCAGGTCCTTCCAGGTGCCGGCCACGCCCTTCACGTCGGCCTGGCCACCCAGCTTGCCTTCCGTACCCACTTCCTTGGCGACGCGCGTCACCTCGGCGGCGAACGAACGCAGCGTGTCCACCATGGTGTTGATGGTGTTCTTCAGCTCGAAGATCTCGCCGCGCGCGTCGACGGTGATCTTCTGCGACAGGTCACCGTTGGCGACGGCCGTCGTCACCTTGGCGATCGAACGCACCTGAGCGGTCAGGTTGGCGGCGAGGCCGTTCACGTTGTCGGTCAGATCCTTCCACGTGCCGCTGACGCCGCGCACCTCGGCCTGACCGCCGAGCTTGCCTTCGTTACCCACTTCCTTCGCCACGCGGGTCACTTCGGCGGCGAACGAGGAGAGCTGATCCACCATGACGTTGATGGTGTTCTTGAGCTCGAGGATCTCGCCCTTCGCGTCGACGGTGATCTTCTGCGAAAGATCGCCCTGGGCCACTGCCGTGGTCACCTTGGCGATGTTA
Source organism: Polyangiaceae bacterium (assembly GCA_035539475.1). Lineage (GTDB taxonomy): Bacteria > Myxococcota_A > Polyangia > Polyangiales > Polyangiaceae > PMG-095. The sequence goes on along the minus strand of DATLIL010000633.1, from coordinate 8,976 downwards.
CGCACCTGAGCGGTCAGGTTGGCGGCGAGGCCGTTCACGTTGTCCGTCAAGTCGCGCCAGGTACCGGACACGCCCTTCACTTCGGCCTGACCGCCGAGCTTGCCTTCGTTACCCACTTCCTTGGCCACGCGGGTCACTTCTGCAGCGAAGGAATTCAGCTGATCCACCATGGCGTTCACGGTGGTACCGATACGAAGGAACTCACCGCGCACCGGGCGGCCCTCGATCTCCAGCACCATCTTCTGCGAAAGGTCGCCGCGCGCCACGGCCGTGATCACGCGCGCGACCTCGTTGGTCGGCGCGACCAGATCGGCGATCAGCTGATTGACGGAGGCAATACCGGCGGCCCAGCCGCCCTTGGCCGGACCAACGGACGCGCGCTCGTGCATGCGGCCCTCTTGACCAACGACCTTGCCGACGCGCAGGAGCTCGCTGGTCATGTGCTCGTGCATACCGATGATGTCGTTCACGAGCTCACCGGCGCGGGCCAGCACGCCATGGCGGTGATACTCGTAGCGCGTACTGAAATCGCCCTGCTTGATCGCCTTGAGGACGTCGATCAGGTGCTCGATTTCGGCGCGGCTGCCCGCCGTCAAATGGTCCCACTCGGTGATCGGCACCGTGGCACCCGACGCGTTCACCATCGTCATCAGCGGCGTCCGCTCGGAGCGCCTGTCCGTGACCGGCTCTCGACGCACCTCCGCCGGCGGCTCGCTCGCCGGCTTCGAGGGGTGACCGTTGCCGTTTTCGGCCACGCCGTTGCGGGCAGCGGGCTCGACTGCGGAATGACTGCCGTTTCCGTTGCCCGCTTCGGCGCGGGGACGTTTCCCCGGAGTCTTGCGCCGCTTGCCGTTCGCCACTGCGTCTTGATTCTTGTTCGGCATCGTGTTCCCTCGAGCTTTCTCGGACTCGGAAAATCGCTCTGGCCAATCCGCGCAGCGGATCGGGAAAATGGAGCGTCATTATAGGTCTGTCGGCCTGCGCAGCCAGCAAGGTTCCGCTACAAAATTCCGGGGCACGAAATCAGCTCGAAACGCGCGAATCCGCGCCCCGAAGCGAGCCCTAATTGCAACGTGGCAAAGTGCACCGCCCCATCCTTTTCGCCGCAGCAGAGATCCGGGGCCCTCGCGGCGCCGGACCGCAAGCGCGCTGGGCTCCCAGACAAATATTCTATGCCATAAACAAGAACGACCGATCGCGGGTTTGACAGACCCCGACCGCGGGATCTAAGCCCCAAGGGTCAGTGGTTGCTCCCGAGATTTCCGAAGCCCTCAAGCTGTTCATCGCGCGGCACATCCACTCGGTGCTGCAGCTCGAGGTCTTGCTCCTGCTGCGCGCCAGCCAGCGTGAGTTCACGCCGGCGAACCTCGCCAGCGAGCTCCGCATCAGCGAGCAGTCCGCAGAAATGCGGCTCAAGGATCTGGAGCTCCGCGGGTTGATCGGCGCGGGGCCCGCGCCCGCGACTTACCGCTACGGTCCACATGCTCCCGAGCTCGAGGCACTCGTGGAGCAGCTGTCGCGCTGTTACGAGGACGCCAGGTACACGATCATCAACCTGATCTTCTCCCAGCCCGGCGACAGCGCCCGCAGCCTGGCGGAAGCCTTCAGGTTTCGCAAAAACAAGGAGGGGGAGGATTGATGGCAATCGCAGTCTACTTCCTGTGCGCGCTGACCAGCCTGGCCTGCGCCGTTCTCCTCGTGCGCGGCTACCGAGCCAGCAAGCTTCCGCTGCTGCTGTGGACCGCGCTCTGCTTCTGTTGCCTCGCGCTCAACAACGGCATGCTGCTGATCCACGTCCTCACCGGTCCCGAGGTCGACCTGACCATCGCACGCAAGGTCCCGGCGTTGGTCGGCGCCCTGCTCATGCTTCACGGCCTGATCACCGACTCGAAGTGAGGACCCGGCCATGCACTCCCTGCTCATCGACATCGGCCTGAACAGCTTCCTCCTCGGAGCCCTTTCCATGGGCTTCGCCGCCATCGCGATGTTCTTCGGCCGCTTCTACCGCCGCACCCACGACCGCTTCTTCGCCTTCTTCACCCTGGCCTTCGCCATCCTGGCCCTGAACCAGCTCACGCTGCTGATCATGGGCGAGGCCTCGGAGTATCACTCGTGGGTGTACCTAATTCGGCTCGCCGCCTTTGTTCTGATCCTCGTTGCCATCCTCGACAAGAACCGGCGGTAGCGGGCTTCGCCCGCTGCGAGGCCGCGCTGCGCGCGGCCTCGCGGTTTGTTTTGTTTTGGCCGAGTGCCAGCCCGGCGCGCTTCGCGCTGCTCGGCCGCGCTACGCGCGACCTCGCGTTTGCTTTTTTTTGGCCGAGTGCCTCCGCATGGCGTTTGGCCTTCCGGGTGCTTTGTTGGAAAGCCGCGCCTGTTCGGTCAGTTTGTCGTGACCCTCCTCTCATTCGCGGATCGAGATCTGCTGATTTCAAGATCCATGGCTCGTTCCAGCTCCGCCCGCTGACGCGGGCTTCGCCCAATCCCGACGGCGCCGTAGGCAGGAACGGCTCGGCGGGGGATTTCCAGAAGTCGATTATCGGGGAGCCGTGGGGAACTCGATCCAATGGACCACGGGCGCATGTTTTGTTGGCCTGTCGGGGAAACACGCTGATGGCCCGATGCCTGTCGCCCTTCAAGGCGACGGCTTTCTTCGGCTTGCGGTGCGGCAGGCAATGCCTGCGCTGGTTTGTTCACCAACCTGAACCGCTCCCGCAGGCCTATTTACGGCAGATTTCGCTCTGCGAGCTCGGGCAGGAGACGCGCACGTGAAAATGATCATCATGGGGCGCCGAGTCTTCCGGTTGCTTCAACAAGACCGAAGCTTCGTCCACGTATTTGGCGTAGCTCGCGTTCTTCTTGGCGAAGGCGAGCAGGCGCTGGCGCAGGGGGCGCGAGACGAAGATGTGGCTGAGGCCGGCACGGCGATCGCGCACCCACGACTGCACCAGGAGCCAGTTGCGCCAGTCGTCGAAGCGCAGGTTGGGCTCCTGGGTGCTGGTGCCGTCGCCGCGAAAGGTGACGAAGCGGTCGAGCAACTTGCTCTTGCCGTTCTGGTCGACGACGTAGAAGCCGACGTCGGCGTCGCGCCCGCTCTGGTGCGAGACGTGACCGGCGAGCGGACCGCCGTTTTCGCTCGACAGATCTCCGACCAGCATGACGGCGCCCTTGCCCGCGTTGCTCACGTCCCGGGCGCTGCGCTGCAGCATCAGCACGAGGCTGGGGTGGCCGTAGACGTTGGGCTTGCTGTTGGTCTTGATCTTGAGCGAGCTCGCGGGCTTGAGCTTCTTGGCCCGGACCTGCCAGCCCTTGTCCGGCGCGCCCACGCTGAGCGACATCAGCGCGAACGGCGCACGGTAGAAGCGCGCGGGCAGCGCACCGCCCTTGCCCTTTTCGCCGAGCGCGGGCGCCGCCAGCCCGAGCAGCGCGAGGCCGAGGAGCGCACCGAGCAGCGGTAGGACCCCGGTTTTCTCGCGCCGCGTCATGAGCCCGACCAGGATTTTTCGGATGGCGCCCGCTTGTCAAGCCCGCCCCTAGCTCGTATGCCTGAGGGCAGTGCCCCGGATCGAGATCAACGGCAACGTTGTCGGCAAGAGCAAGACCCTGGAGGTCGACGCCGGAGGCGAGCTCTTGGACCTGTGCGACGAGTATTTCGCGCCGATCCCCTTCTCCTGCCGCTCCGCCAGCTGCGGGACGTGTCACATCGACGTCCTGGAAGGCGGCGAGCACTTCGAGCCGGCGTCCGCCGAGGAGCAAGACCTGCTCGGCGTGCTGCGCGGGCCCCCCTCGTCCCGACTCGCCTGCCAGGCCAGGATCAAGGCCGGCCCGGGCCTGATCCGCCTGCGCTCGCTCTTGCTCTGACCGCCCTCAACCTGGGCGGATCTCGAGCACGATCTTGCCGAGATTCTGGTTCGCTTCCATGCGCTCGTGGGCGCGCGCCACCTCGGCCAGCGGCACGACGCTGTCGACCAGCGGGCGCAGGCGGCCGTCGCGGAAGAGCCCCAGAAAGTGCCGGCGGAAGGCCTCCACGATGGCGATCTTGTCGGCCAGGGGCCGGGTGCGCATGACGAGCCCCAGCAGCGCCTGCCGCCGCGAGAGCAGCCGTCCGAAGTCGACCGTCGCCTTCGTGCCGCCGAGCAGACCGACCACGACGTGGCGACCACCGACGGCCAGGCAACGCGCGTGCTTCTCGGCGTAGCTCGCGCCGATGAAGTCGATGATCACGTCCGCGCCATGTTGCGCCGTGAGCTCGAGCAGGCGCGCCTCGAAGTCCTCGCGCTGGTAGTTGATGGCGGTGGCACCGAGCTTGCCGACGAAGTCCACCTTCTCGTCGCTGCCGGCCGTGGCCACCACGCGGGCGCCGAGCACGCGGGCGAGCTGGACCGCGGCCGAACCGACACCGCCCGCTGCGGCGTGAATCAAGGCCGTGTCACCGGGCGCGAGTCGACCCAGGCTGACGAGCGCCTCCTGCGCGGTGAGAAAGGCCTCGGGGATGGCCGCGGCCTCGGCCCAGCCGAGCCCTTCGGGCACCGGCAGGGTGAGCCGCTCGTGCACCACGACCTTCTCGGCGTAGCCACCACCGGGCAGCAGCGCCATCACCGCGTCGCCGCGAGCGGCAGCGCTGGTGCCCGGACCGAGCGCGGCCACGACGCCCGCGCACTCGAGGCCCAGGATCTCGCTGGCCCCGGCCGGCGGCGGATAGAGCCCGCGGCGTTGCAGGAGATCCGCGCGATTCAGCGCGGCTGCGTGCACGTCGATCAAGACCTCGCCGACGCCGAGATGAGGGTCCGGTACATCGCGCAGCGTGAGCACCGAAGGCGCGCCGGGTTGATCGAAGGTGACGGCGCGCACGGAGAGCCCTACAGGGTGCTGAGGTAGGCGGCGCCGATCACACCGGCGCGCTCGCCGAGCTCGCTGACCAGCAGCGGGACCTCGGCCAGCGGCGGCGCGAAGGAGGCCTGACGCATGGCGCGGCGGATGTGCGGCTCGATCAGATCGAACGAGGCCGAGACGCCGCCGGAGAAGACGATCGCGTTCAGGTCGAGCAGGTTCTGAGCGATGGCAAGGCCACGTCCGATGGCCTCCCCCATCTCCTCGAACACCTTGAGCCCGGCGGGCTCACCACGCCGCGCGCTCACGGAGACCGGCAAGACTTCGTCGGCCTGTCCGCCGAGCTCGCGGAAGCGGCGCAGGATGCCGAAGCTCCCGGCGTAGGCCTCGATGCAGCCGCGCTGGCCACAGCCACAAGACGGAGCGTCGGCGGTATGCCCGACGTTGATGTGGCCGATCTCTCCGGCGAAGCCGGTCGAGCCGGGATAGAGCTGGTGACCCAGCACCAGACCGCCGCCGATGCCGGTGCCGAGCGTCATCATCAAGAAGCTCGGGTGCTGGCGGCCGTGACCGTAGAGCAGCTCACCCAGCGCCGCGGCGGTTGCGTCATTTTCCACGGCGATCGGGCAGCCGAGGCGCCGCGCGAGCTCTTGCCCAACGAACACGTTCTCGAAGCCCGGAACGTTCGTCAGCCGCCAGCAGCGACCGTCTGGATCGACCTCACCGGGGATGGCCACGCCCACGGCCTCGGGGCGGGGAGCAAGCGCGAGAGCCGCATTGGCGATGGTGTCCAGCACCTGTTCGGCGCTGGAGCCCGCCTTCGTTGCCGTGGTCGCCAACCTGAGGACTTCGCCGCCTTCGACGATGCCTGCTCGGATGTAAGACCCTCCGAAGTCGACCCCAATCAGCATGTTGATGAACGCTTTCGCCCGCGCGGCCCTTTGAGCCGGCGGTCCGATCTCCCTACCCAAGCCATCTTAGCAAAGCCCCTCCTGGCCGGCGAGCGCTATCCTTCCACACACCTACCCCGAAACGGTCCCATGCAGCTCTGTAAGGTTGTGAGCTTCAACGTCTGGAACAAGTCGGGCCCCTGGCGCCGCCCTGGTTTGTGTTTTGGGGCCCCAACCCCAAAACGCAGCGGGACAGCTCATCATGCAACTCTGTAAGGTCGTTTCCTTCAACGTCTGGAACAAGTCGGGCCCCTGGCCCGAACGGCTGGCAATGATCCGAGACGAGCTCCGCGCGCTCGCGCCGGATCTGATCGGTCTGCAGGAGGTCATGCGGCTCGCCCGACCGGAGGACGCCGTCGCTGCGCGCAACAACGACCAGGCGGCCGAGATCGCCGATGGCCTGGATTTCCACGTCGCTTACGCGGGGGCGCAGGAGTACGGCAACGGCCTGGTGATGGGCAACGCGTTGCTCAGCCGGCACCCGATCCTGGAGAGCGAGCGCTACGTGCTACCGGGCCTCGAGACCGGCGAGACGCGATCGCTCTTGCACGCACTCGTGGAGACGCCGTGGGGTCGGCTGCCAGTTTTCGTTACACACTTCAACTGGAAGTTCCATCAGGGGAACATCCGTCTGCGCCAGGCGGCCTTCGTGGCACAGATGGTCGGCGAGCTCGCTCCCATCGACGACAATCTCCTGCCGCCGATCGTGATGGGCGACTTCAACGCCGAGCCCGAAGCCGACGAGATCCGCTTTCTGCGCGGACTGCACTGCTTCGAAGGGCGCAGCGTCTACTTCGCCGACGCCTGGGTCTACGGCGGCGACGGCAGCGCGGGCGTCACCTACGACCCCAAGAACGACTTCGCAGCCAGGAATCGCGAGCCCCCGCGGCGCATCGACTACGTCTTCGTGCGCGGCCCCGACCGCCAGCTGCGCGGCGAGCCCATGCTCACTCGGGTCGTCTTCACCAGCGCGACACACGGACCGGATGGGCGGATTTTCCCCTCTGACCACTACGGTGTTTACAGCGAGATCTGCCTTGAACCGCGCAGCCTTTGAGCCAGGCGCGGCTTCTGGTACATACCCCCCGGCCATGAAGCACTCCGTCCCCCACGACCTCGGTCAAGAGAAAGCAAAGAAGGCTGCCGAGGCGGCGCTCGCGCAGTACTCACAGAAGTTTGCCAAGTACAGCCCGAAGACGCAGTGGGTGAGTGACAACAAGGCGAGCATCTCGTTCACCGTCAAGGGCATGACCCTGAGCGGCACCATGGAAGTGCTGCCCAGCGCCATCGAGATGGATCTCGACGTGCCTTTCTTGCTGCGGCCCTTCAAGGGTCAGGCCCTCGGCGTCATCGAAGGCGAGATCAAGGACTGGATCGCCAAGGCCAAGAAAGACCAAGTCTAGAAGAGTCGTTTGGTGTCGAGGAGAATGGTCACGGGGCCGTCGTTGACGAGGTCGACGGCCATCTCGGCGCGGAAGCGACCGGTCTGAACCTCGACGCCGAGCTTTCTGCAGGCGGCGCAGAACTCTTCGAACAGCGTCGCGGCCTGCACCGGCTCCATCGCCTCGCTAAAGCTCGGACGGCGCCCCTTGCGGACGTCGCCCAGCAGCGTGAACTGGGAGATGGCGAGCAGCGCGCCGCCCTTGGCCAGCAGATCGAGGTTCATCTTGCCGGCGTCGTCCTCGAACACGCGCAGGTTGACGACTTTGTCGGCCAGCGTCGTGGCGTCTTCGGACGCGTCGTCGCGGCCAACGCCGACGAGCACACACAGGCCGCGCTCGATCCGACCGACGATCTCGCCATCCACCCGCACCTCTGCGCGGCTGACTCGCTGAACGACGGCTCGCATGCCCGACTCATGCCACAATTCGTAGGCCATGGCCCAGCACGACGATTGGCGCCCGCCCCCGGCCGAGGCCCCGCTCGCCAGGGAGGATGAGCTCGATCAGCGGCGCGAGCTCGAACCGCTGCCGGCGTGGGCCCACGAGCTCGTGCGCTGGCTCGATACGGCCGTGCGGGTTCCCGGCACCGACATCACCATCGGCCTCGACGCCGTGCTCGGCTTCTTTCTGCCCACGGCCGGCGACGCGCTGACCGCCGTCGGCACCCTGTCGCTCTTCACGCTGGCCGTCCGCCACAACGTGCCCAAGGTCGTGCTCGTCAAGATGCTGATCAACGTCGCGGTCGACAGCATCTTCGGTTCCATTCCCATCGTCGGCGACGCCTTCGACGTGCTCTGGCGCTCCAACAAGAAGAACCTCGAGCTCATCGAGCGCTACCGCGCACATCCCGGCGCCCCCGCAACAGCGGGCGACTACATCGCCGTTGGCCTGACGTTCCTCGTGCTGCTGATACTCCTCGCGATCCCCGTCGTCGCGGCAGTGTTCATCATCTCGGGCCTGTGGCGCTGGCTCTCCAATTGACCGGGTTGGTTGGGAACACGCCATAAAGACACCGCCTGCCGCTCTCTAAGGCTGGGGTTGGCCGCAAAGGCGCAAAGGCGCAGAGCCAGAACGGCAACCTACGTCGCTGCGAGTTTGTTTTTCCTGCCGGGCCCTTCGCATCTACCCAGAGTCTCTAGCGCGAGCAGTCGCGTTGTCGTGCTGGGGTTTGGTCTAACCGCCAAGGACGCCCAAGGACGCCCAAGGACGCCCAAGGCGCAGGGCCCGGCAGGACCAATCCCTCTTGGCGTCCTTCGCGCCTGGGCGGTCAAATCCCACGAGCGGAACGACGCCGAAGCTCGCGCACGAGAACACGTGGCGGTGCGCCAGCAGCGGCAGCCACATCAAATCCGGTCTCTGCGTCTTTGCGTCTTTGCGGCCATCAAACCCAGCGGCACGACGCCGAAGCTCGCGCACGAGACCACGTGACGGTGCGCTAGCAGCGGCAGCCACATCAAGCTCCGATCTCCGGTTGGTGTTTTGCCGTCGTCGCCCCCGGCTAGCGCCTTGGCGGTTCAACCGGTCAGCGCACGATCACGCGGACGCCCAGCAGGCCCAGGAGGCCGGCCAGGATCCAACCGAGGGGCCACGCTAGCGAGCTGCCGAGCGCGCTGAGGGCGGCGACGCCAAGGCCGGAGACCACGACGACCCAGGCGTCGATGCCCCAGGGCTCACCCTGGAGCTCTGGCACTCGCTCGAACCAGGCGAGCGTCCGGATTTCACCGAGGACCCAGGCGCCAGCAATGCTCGAGGCCACA
>DATLIL010000632.1:0-5210 GCA_035539475.1 Polyangiaceae bacterium | reverse complement strand
AGACCAGACCGAGCCCGGACGCACGTAGCCGACCACGCCGCGTCCCGCGTGGCGGATGATCAGCGGGGAGAGCTCGGCCTCGTTCGTCGGGCGGGGGTCGGATGGAGCAAAGAGCAAGAGACCATCCGGCGCCAGCGCCTGAAGCAGCTTCTCGTGCAGCGACCCCAGCGCCGCCTCGCTGAAATAGATGGCGACGTTGCGGCAAAGCACGAGGTCGAAGACGCCGGGACTCGGCGGGGGGACCACGGGGTCGACGAGATTGTGCGTCTCGAAGCGCACGCCCTTGCGCCAACGCTGGCGCAAGACGAAGCGCGAACCGTGTCGCTCGAAGTAGCGGTCGCGAGCCTCTGCCCCGAGCGAACGCAGTGACCACTCGCTGTACTCGGCGGCGCGCGCGCGGGCGAGGCCCACTTCGTCGAGGTCGCTGGCCACGACGTTGAACTGAAAGCCCTGTCGCCCGGCCGTGAGCTCCTGCAACAAGATGGAGAGGGTGTAGGCCTCCTCGCCCAGCGAACAGCCGGCGCTCCAGATCGTGAGCCCCCTGCCGGACGAGCGTTCGATCAAGCTCGGCAAGATGGCCTCGCGCAGCACGCTCATCAGCTGCTCGTCACGAAAGAAGTACGACTCCTTGATCGTGAAGCGGCTGACGAGCTCGCCAACGGCGGGCGAGTCGAGCGGCTCGCTGGAGAGCCGGGCGAAGTAGCGCTCGAGCGAGGTCTCACCGCAGGCCAGACAGGCCTCCAGAACGGCGCGCCAGAAGGTGCTCTCGCGCCTGGAGGCCACGACATGCCCGAAGCGCTCCTTGACCAGGCCGACGAAGGCCGCGAGCCACTCCTGCTGCAGCGCAGCAGGGCGATCCACGCTCACGGCCATCACTCCGCCACCTCGGCCGCAGCAGGCGGCAGCAGCGAGTCGCGGATCGCACCCTCCAGCCCCTCGAGCTCCGAAGGCGAGAGCAAGCGCGCGAGATCGAAGAGCTGCACCAGCTGTCCGCCAACCGAACCGACGGCGGCGACGCTGAGCGACGAGGCGATCGCGCCCGAAGGCTGCGTGAGCGTGGCTCCGTCGAGGGTCACGACATCGAGCACGCGCTCGACGACCAGCCCGACGTGCCAGCCCTCGACGCTGGCAACGACGACAGGCGTCCGCAGATCGAGCGGGGTGCGACCGAGGTTCAGGCGCTCGCCGACGTCGAGCACCACGACGACGTCTCCGCGCAGGTTCAGCACGCCGTGCACCGCTCGCGGAGCAGACGGTACGCGCGTCACGCGAGCGTAGCGGATGATCTGTCGTACTTGTGCGCTCGGCACCGCGTAGTGTTCGCCGCCGACCTGAACCCGCACGGCCTGGAAGACGCCGGTGGGCAGCGTCACCACATTTCGTTCGCCGAGATCACGCCGCACGGACACGAGCTCGCGCTCGAGGCGGGCCAGCCGGTTCAGTAGTTCGGATCGTTCGCTGGAATCCATGGGTGGAGCGAGCGAGCGAAGTGCAGCCCGTGTGCCAACGCGACAGTGCCGTGAGATTCGAGAGTTACGCGCGCCTGCACTCGCTGCAGCGCACGGAAACTCGTGGCGCTCGCGGAATGCCGCGGGAGGCTCAGCGCGGACGCTGAATGCCGAAGCTCCGCAGCCGATCGCGCAGCGTGGACGGGCTGAGCCCGAGCGCACGCGCGGCGCCGCGTTCACCTTGCAAACGCCAGCCGCAACGTTCGATCACCGCGAGCAAGTTCTTGCGCTCGAACGCGCGCATCTCGTCGTCGGTGAGCTCACCGGCGCGGTGACGCCGATCGCGCAGGACGTGTGCGATCGCCAGCGTGTCGGCTACGAGTCCCATGCGCAGTAACAAGCGCGGGCTGAAGGCGACGCCCTCGCGTGCAACCAGAACCAGCGCGCCGAGCGGTGCGCCGGCGAGCTCCAGCCGACTGAACGATGCCGGCCCGAGTGAGTGCATCGAGAGCCTCTCGCAGATCCGCGCGAAGCGCGCGTCGCCAGCGGACGGCTCGATCAGAAAGGGTGAGTTCCGCCGCAGGAGCTTCAGTACGTGCGTGAGCTCGGACTCGGGCCAGCTGGTGACGAGATCGCGCAGCCGTACAGGCTGCTCGATGCAGGCCTCCACCGTCAGCTCGAAGCGGGACGCCTCCGTGCCGGGCTGCAAGAGCCCGGCGCCGCGCAGGTCGAATCCGCTGCAGAGCTCGGCCAGCGCCCTGGCGAGCGCCGGCTCGACGCCGTCAGGCGCGGCGTCAACCAGTCGCCCGACCATACTGCCGAGCAGAGTCTCGAAGGCACCGTCGTGCACCGGGCTGGGCCATAGCAGGCCCCATGCCAGGCGCTGCACCCGCGAAAATCCCGCTGTTCCATGCGCGGCTCGCGGCAGCGCACGCGGAAGCCCGCGGCCCCCTGACGAAAGTCCGTCAGCGCTCGGCTCGCCAGAAGAGCACGGCGGGCAAGACGAGCATGGCCGAGAGCTGGGTGGCGAGCTCGCCGACCGCGGCCGCCAGACCGAAGCTCCTGACCGCACCGTTGATGCTCAGCAGGAGTGCGAGGTAGCCGCACAGGGTGGTCATCGAGCAGGCCACGACCGCGCCGCCCGTCTCCACGAAGGCGCGCTCGATGCCTGCCGCGCCCTCGAGCTCGCGACGCTTCATGATGTTGATCGCGTAGTCCGCGCCCGCGCCGATGGCCACCGGAATGGCGACGAAGTTGAGGAAGTTGAGCTTGATGTCGAAGACGTAGAGCGTGCCCACTAGCCAGGAGATGCCGAGCAACAGCGTGAGCAGCGCGCCCCAGCCCGCGGCGCGCCAGCGGAACGCGAACATGATGACGAGCAGCGTCCCGCCCAGGCTCATCAACGCGGCGCGCGGCGCGTCTTCGGCGATGTTGAGCAGCATGTCGGAGAACACCACCGCGTCGCCGGTGCCGTGAATGACGTCCCCGTTCGGCAGCGTCACTTCACGAAAGCTGTTGGCCCAGAGCATCAAATAGTGCGCGTCGTTGAGGCTCCTGCCCACGGCCGGCGAGACGTAGACCACCTTGCCCAGGTCGCCGTTGCGCTCCTGGAACGGCCGGGCCACGAGGTCCGGCAGGTCGGCCATGGTGATGGCGCGGAGCTGGGCCGGAATGTGCTTGTGGATCTCGTTCCAGCGCTCGTCGGAGATCAGGCCGCGTTTCCGGCCGCGCTGCAGGCGATCGATGATCTCCTGCAAGAGCTCGAGCTTGCGCGGCTGATCGCTGGGCAAGAGCGAGAAGATGCTGACCACCTTGTCGAAGGGCTTGTTCTTGGCCGGGGCCGCGTCGCGCCGGCGCTCGAGCTCCTTGACCAGGGGCTCGACCTGATCGACGCGGTCGACCAGCACCGCGCGGCCGCCCTGGTTCAGTCTGCCGGTGATCTTGTTGATGCGCGTGCTGAGACGTCCCGCGGAGGTCGGGCTCTGCTCGTCGTTGAGGATGTTGCGCAGGTTGTACTCCATCGGATCACGGGCGAAGTACAGCGCCGAGCAAATGGACGCGCCGACACCGAGCGCGACGCCAACCACCGCGACGGTCCGGGAGAAGCGCTTGGCCAGCCAGGCAAAGGGTCGGCCGTACGCGGCGGCCAGGCGATCGCGCCAGCCAGGCTCGAGCGGGAGCGGCCGGAACTTCTCGTACAGCACCATGATCGCCGGCAACACCACGTATGAGGACAGCCAGCAGAGCAGCATGCCGGCGCCGCCAATCACGCCGAAATGACGGAAACCGCGGAAGTCGGTGACCATCAGCGCGCCGTAGGAAAACATCGCCACGCCGACCACGGCGAGCGTGGCCTCACAGGTCTCGTAAGACGCCGTGCGCACGGACTGAGCGACGTCGAACTTCTGCACGCGCCGGGCCTCGAGGTAGCGCGCCATCCAGATCACCATCGCGTTGATGCCGTTGCCCGCGATGATGCTGACCAGGAAGCCCGTGGCCATGTTGAGGTGGCCGACGCTGACGCGAGCGAAAGCCAGCGACCAGGTACAGCCGATCAGAATCGAGATGCCGAGGGCCACCAGCGCGCGCGCGCGCAAGAAGAAGAGGAAGACGACCAGCAGCACCAGGGCGACGCCGCTGACGCCGATGGTGATCAGGTCCTTGGTCACCGTGTCGACTTGCTCGTAGCTCGTGATCAAGTTGCCGGTGAAGGCGTAGCTGAACTTGGGGTCCACCTTCTCGTAGTCACCGGCGTCGATCAGCTTGCCGACGGTCTCCGTCAGCTCCTTGGCGCGACGGTCCATCGACGGCAGCGTCGTGCGCACCAGGATGGCGGCGACGTGCCCGTTCTCGCCGATGTAGTAGCCGTCGACGCCGGGTGAAGCCTTCTTGAGCTCGTCCAGGGCGCCGTTCAGCCGCTTTTCGAGATCACCGACGCGCTCGGGCGCCACCATTTCTGCTTCGTCGTCGAGCCCGAGATCGAAGCCGGCCTGCTGGGCAACGGCATCGTCGTAGCTGCCGACCACGTCATCGTGCAGCTTCTCGATTTCGGCCAGCGGTGCGTAGAGATGCTTGTTGGCTTCGAAGAAACGCTGCGCGTCACGCGGACCGGGGTCGACGGCGGTGACCAGGCTGGGCGGCAGCGCGCGCAGCTTGAGCGTCATCTCGTCGACGAAGCGCTTGAGCAGCTCGGTGTTCTGGCTCTCACCGACGACCGTCAACGTCGAGGCGGACGGCAAGCGCTCGTTCACCCGCCGCAGCTCGACCACGCTCGGCTTGTCGTCCGGCAGGAGCTCACCGAACGCGAGACGCCGCTCGAGGCCCTTCACCAGCCACAGGCTCGGCAAGAGCGTGACCAAGGCGAGCGAGAGCACCAGCCAGGGGTGCCGCGTCTGCAGGTCGACAACCCACAGGATCACGGTCTGCAGCAGGCTCGTCTGGGGCTTCATCGCGGGCAATTTCGTGGAGCGCGTGGCCGGCTTCCGCAAGCCCGTCGAGCCACGCCGCGTGGTGTACGAATTTGGAACAACCTGTACACGCTCGTACAAGCTGGCCGGCGAACGAGACAAGCGCCAGCCGACAAAGTCCGCATTTCACGCGGGCATTCTTCTTGCGTTGGTGGCGGGCCGATGCGGTCCTCGGCGTGTTTGGCCGTCGGAATTTCCCTCGCCGCGCTGGCGGGCTGCGGCGCTTTCCCGGACGGCGATCCAGCGACGCCGGGCGCCGCTGGCACCCCCGGGCCGAGCGGCTCGAGCACGAGCT
>DATLIL010000631.1:0-6074 GCA_035539475.1 Polyangiaceae bacterium | reverse complement strand
GCAGAAGGGTGACAGCTCGCGACTGGCAGCGTTGATCGAGGAGCAGCACGCGCTCGGTGAGCGGGTGACCGAAGCCATGTCCGGGCTGCACGCGGAGCTGCGCGACTCCACTCATGCGCTCTCGACGCTGACCGACTCGCTGCACTCCGACATCCGCGCTGTGCGCATGTTGCCGGTGTCGGGTGCGCTCGCGCCGTTCGGTCGCATGGTGCGCGACCTGGGTCGTGGCATCGGCAAGCAGGTGGGACTGAAAGTCGTCGGCGGCGAGACGGAGGTCGATCGCGACGTGCTCGAGGCGATCAAGGATCCCGTCATGCACCTGCTGCGCAACGCCGTGGATCACGGCGTCGAGACGGCGGAGCAGCGCCGCAAGTCCGGCAAGCCCGTCGAGGCGCCGATCGAGGTGAGAGTCAGGAGCCGCGGTGGCTCGCTCGAGCTCGAGGTGGCCGATGACGGTCGCGGTATCACCAGTGAGAGCGTGGCGCGCGTGGCGCTGGAACGGGGGCTCGCGACCGCCGAGCAACTCTCGGAGATGAGCGAGGACAGCATCCGCGGCTTCGTCTTCCACGACGGCTTCAGCACCGCGCGAGAAGTGAGCGACGTTTCCGGCCGAGGCGTGGGCCTGGCCGTGGTGCAGAGCGCGGTCGAGAAGCTCGGCGGGCGTGTGGCGCTCGAGACCAACCAGGGGCGCGGCTCGTGTTTCAAGCTCGTGCTGCCGCTCAACCTCGCCACCATGCGCCTCTTGCTGGTCGAGGCCGAGGCGCAGACCTTCGCCTTTCCTGCCGCCGCGGTGGAGCGCGTGGTGCGCATCACGCCCAGCGCCATCTCGCTCGTGGATCAGGGCCACGCCTTCGAGCTCGACGGCAAGCCCGTCCCTGTCTTTCGGCTCGGCGAGAACCTGGGTCTCGAGTCCACACCGGCTCAGCGCGAGCGGCTGATCGCCGTGGTGCTGGCGAGCTCTGCGCGGCGGGCGGCGTTCATCGTCGATCGCATCGTGGACGAACAGGAGCTGGTCGCTCGAAGCCTCGGCGATCACTTGAAGACATTGCGCAACATCAGCGGCGCCACCGTGCTCTCGGACGGCCGCGTGGCGCCGATTCTGAACGCAGGCGAGCTCCTCGCAGGTGCGATCAGCAGCCGCAGCGGGGACTTCGCGAGCAGCGCCGAACAACGGCAGCAGAAGTCGCGGCGAGTGCTGGTGGTCGACGACTCGGTCACGACGCGTACGCTGGAGAAGAGCATCCTCGAAGCCGCCGGCTACGACGTGACCGTCGCCACGGACGGCGTAGAGGCCCTGGAGCGGCTCAGTCGCATGAGCTTCGATCTGGTCCTTTCGGACGTGCAGATGCCGCGCGTCGACGGTCTGGCGCTGGTGCGCGCCATTCGTCAGGACGCTCGCCTCAAGGCTCTACCCGTGGTGCTGGTGAGCTCGCTCGACTCGCAAGAGCAGCGCGCGGCGGGCCTGGAGGCTGGCGCCGACGCCTACCTGAGCAAGGGCGAATTCGAGCAGGGACTGCTGCTGGCCACTCTGGCGAGGTTCGTCTGATGCTCCGGGTACTGGTTGCCGACGACTCCGCGCTCGCACGCGAAGCGATGACGCGCCTGATCAACGACGACCCAGAAATGATGGTCGTTGGTGTGGCGCGCGGCGGCTCGGAGACGGTGGAGAAGGCGCAGAGCATGCGCCCCGATCTGATCACGCTCGACCTGGTCATGCCCGACATGGACGGCGTGGAGACGACGCGTCGGATCATGCAGGCGTCGCCGGTACCGATCGTGCTGGTCAGCTCGACCGTCACCTCGGTGCTGGCCGCGAGCCACTTCGAGGCCCTGGCCATGGGCGCCGTGGACGTGGTCGAAAAGCCTGATTTCAAGCGCATGGCCGTCGATGCAGCGGCGCGGGGTCGGTTCCTGCAGAACCTCAAGTCGATGAGCCTCGTGGTCACCGTTACGCGGCGCAAGGCCAACGAGCTGCCGACGACCAGACCGCCGGCGAGCACCCGCGCCGGCAGCGACCGGGCGCGCATACCAGCGCGTAGCTCGCTCATCGCCGTCGGTGCCTCGACGGGCGGGCCGATGGCGATCGCCAGGGCGCTGTCGGCGTTGGATCCGAGCACCGCTCCCCCCGTCGTCGTGGTGCAGCACATGGCACGCGGCTTCATCGCCGGTTTCGCCGAGTGGCTCTCCAGTCAGACCAGGGCCCCGGTCGAGCTCGCCGCGAACGCCGCCAAGGTGGTTCCGGGCACCGTCTACGTGGCTCCCGACGACGGCCACCTCGAGCTGACCTCGTTCGAGCGCCTGGTCGTGCGCGAGGGACCAGCCGTGCGGCATCAACGCCCTTCCGTGGACGTGCTGTTCGAGTCGGTCGCGCAGCTTGGCTCGCGTGCCATCGGCGTGCTGCTCACCGGCATGGGTGACGACGGCGCGCGCGGGCTCTTCACCATGCGCGAGCAGGGTGCGTTCACCATCGCCCAGGACAGGGACAGCTCGGTCGTTTACGGCATGCCAGCAGCAGCGGCGGAGCGCGGCGCCGCTAGCCTCATTACCAGCCTGGATTCCATTGCGAGGCTTCTGTCCAGTGTGCAGTACGAGCCGCGCCAAGCCAGTGGGAGACCGTCATGAGCCGCCAAAAGTTGAAGATCATGGTCGTGGACGACAGCAAGCTCGTGCTCGAGCGGCTGCGCTACGTCTTGGAACGCAACGGGCACGCCGTGATGCTCCGCGAAAGCTCACTCGGAACGGTCTCCGCCGTCTTGAAGGAACGCCCCGACGTGCTGATCCTCGACGTCTCCATGCCCGCGCTGGACGGCAACAGGCTCGCCTCGCTGGTGGCCGAGGTGACTCAGGACGTCACCTTGATCCTTCACTCCGCGCGCGAAGAGCGAGAGCTCGAGGAGCTCGCGCTCGCGTCGAAGGCCCACGGCTACATCAAGAAGAGCAACGACAGCCTGCAGTTCATGCAGCAGTTCAACAACATCGTCTACGCCGATCGCGCGTCCCGCACGGGCGAGCCGATCAGCGAGGTGATGAAGACGCCCAGCGGAAAACAGCGAGCACAGTGATGTAGTGCTTGACGGGGTGGTCTCGCGTCGTCTTTGCTGCCCGGTGGCGAGGTCTACCCATGGATCGATCTTTTCGAGCCCGGCTGCGTTACCGCTCCGACGAGTTCCTGAGCGGTGGCGCCGGTCGCCAGCTCCTGGCGTTGTTCTTGATGACGATGGCGCTGGTGGTGCTGTTCACCGTGCTCGCGTTCGCGGCGCGGCAGTCCGGCCAAGAAGTGGCCGACGACGGCCTGCTCAATCAGGCCTGGTTCTACTTCACGCGGCTGATCGACCCCGGAACCATGGGCGGCGACGCAGGCAATCTGAACCGTGCCATCTCGACCACGGCGACCGTGGCCGGCGTCGTCGTCGCCGGCTTGCTCATCTCGAGCCTGGCCGGCAACTTCCAGGAACGGCTCGAGGCGATCAAGAGCGAGGGCTCGCCGGTGATCGAGCAAGGTCACTTCTTGATCCTGGGCTGGTCGGAGAAGGTCCCCGCGATCATCGACCAGCTCTCCGAGGCCAACGTCGAGAGCGGCAGCATCGTGGTCGTGGTCATGGCCGAGCACCCCAAGGTCGACATGGAGACAGCGCTGCGCGACAAGGTCCAGCACCCCGATCGGGTCAAGGTCGTGGTCCGTAACGGCAGCTCGGTGGTGCTGTCCGACCTCTCCAAGGTCGCCTTCGAGTTCAGCCGCGCCATCGTCGTGCTGGTGGACGACGGCACGGTCGGCGATCCGAACCGCGCCGACGGCCGCGTGATCAAGACGCTGATGGCGCTCTACAATCACCCCAGCGCGCGCGGGCGGATCGAACGCATTCGCGTGACCAGCGAGGTGATGCTCAGCGAGAACGCCGAGATCGCCGCCATCGCCTCGAACCGTCAGGCGCAGGTGGTCACCACCAACGACATCATCTCGCGCATCATCTTGCAGACGGCTCGCATCAGCGGGCTCTCGCTCGTCTATGACGAGCTCCTGCGCTTCGAGGGCAACGAGATCCACTACGCCGCGTTCCCACAGCTCGTGGGCAGGAAGTTCGGCGATGTCCTGCTCGACTTCAAGAACGGCTGTCTCGTCGGCGTAGCCAAGGCCAACGGCTCTTCACATCGGCTCAACCCGCCCGCCGATCACCAGATCCAGCCCGACGAGGAGCTCTTGATCCTGGCCGAGGACGACCACATCGAGCACTCGCCTTATCAGGGCCCGGTCAGCGCGGCGGCGCTCAGCATCCCCTCGGGCGTCGCGCAGAAGCCGATCGAGAGCATGCTCATCCTGGGCTGGAACGAGAAGATCTTTCCCATCCTGCAGGAGTTCGACACCTACGTCGCGCCGGGCTCGGCAGTGACGCTGGTCAACGTGCTGCCCGAAGAAGAGCGCACGCGGCAGCTGGCAGAGAAGATCAAGCCCCTGCAGAACCTCGATCTCGAGCACGTCATCGGCGACTTCACCAACCGCCAGGTGCTCGAGCAGGTGGAGCCCCAGACCTATCCCACGGTCATGGTGCTGGGCGACGCCTCGGGCGGCGGCAGCGATGCCGAAGCGGCCGACACCCGCGCCATCATCGCCTTGCTCCTTTTGCGTGACTTTCGCGTGCGCGCCGGCGTGCAGACGCAGGAGGTGTGCAGCGAGATCCTCGACCCGCGCAATCGCGATCTGGCCGCCACCACTCAGATCCACGACATCGTCATCAGCAACGAGATGGTCAGCATGGTGCTGGCTCAGGTGACACACGAGCCGCGCGTGAGGCCGGTGCTGGAGGACCTGTTCTCTTCCGAGGGCAGTGAGATCTACCTGAAGGATCTGTCGCTCTACGTACAGCCGGGGCAGACGACCACCTTCGAACAGCTGATCGTGGCAGCCAAGGCGCGCAACGAGGTCGCGCTCGGGGTACAGGTCGAGGTCGAGGATCCCGCGCAGCGCTATGGCATCGTGCTGAACCCCAAGGATCGACGCGTGCCGATCGTCCCGAAGCGAGGCGATCGCCTGATCGTTCTGGCCGAAGACGACGGCTGAACAGACCGTTCATATCGTTCGTCTGTTCGTTTCGGCTCCAGCCATGGACCTCGGAGCGAGATGAGATAGACCTGGTAGCGATGACACAGCTGCACTGGGTCCCCGCCGTAGGCCTATTTTTGTGCTTTTCAAGCGGTTGTACCACCCGCACGGACGACGAACCGCTGTTTGGCGGTAGCGCCGGCGGCGGCGCTGGCGGCATGTCCGCCGGTGGTGCTCCGGCAGCTGGCTCGACCTCGGGCGGCACTGGCGGCAGCGTGACGACGGCTGGCAGCGGCGGTGATGCCGGCACGGCCGCGGGTGGCACGCTGGGCGCAGCAGGCACCAGCGGCACGGCGGGAACGGGCGGCAACCCCAACGAGTGCGTGCCTGTGCCGCTCAGCGGCGCGAGCGCCGCCAAGATCCGCACGGTGGGTTACCTCCCCACGTACCGCGGCGCTCTCGCCACGCTCGTCAACCAGCTCGATTTCGCGAAGCTTTCGTACGTGAACATCTCTTTCGCGGACGTCGACACGAGCGGCACCCTGTCACTCACCGACATGGGCGTGTGTCAGTTCACCAACGGTGCCCACGCCGCTGGCGTGAAGGTCTGCGTCGCCATCGGCGGCGCCAGCACGATCGACAGCAACGAGGGCATGGGCAAGTACACCCCGCTGATGGACCCGGCCAATCGCACGGCCTTCATCGACAAGATCTCGGGCTTCCTCACGGCGAACAACCTCGACTGCATCGACCTCGACTTCGAGAGCCAGAACCTCGGCACCGACTACGCCGGCTTCGTCTCCAGCCTCTCGACCACGCTGGCAGCGCAGGGCAAAGAAGTCACCACGGCCGTGGGACGCTGGTTCGGCAACGCCCAGCTGACGGCGGCGCTGCCGTCGTTCGCGTTCGTCAACGTGATGGCCTACGACATGTGCGAGTTCTGGGGCAGCACGCCCTGTGACGGCGCCGAGATCGGCGAGGTCCAGAACGAGGAGATGGCGTACTGGATCGGCCAGGGTTTGCCCGCGGACAAGGC
>DATLIL010000630.1:0-6755 GCA_035539475.1 Polyangiaceae bacterium | reverse complement strand
CGTTCTCGATCTTCGCGGGCGGCGGCAGTGGGCTGCCCTTTGCTCGCGAAACCTCGGCGGACGACGGCAGCCAGACGGTCTTCGCCCCCACGGCCCCGAAGCTTCGCGCGCTGCTGGCGCTACGTTACGCCCCGCCCGAATAGTGCCTAGCGGATTCCGTAGAGCTCGTTCAGCTTCGCCGCGAGCTCGGCGGCGCCGGGGCCGTCGTAGCTGAAGCCGATGTCGTGTCCGGATTCGAGCCGGTCGCGCTCGCGCTGGCACATGGTCTCGAGCTCGGGCGAGCTCGCGCTCGGCTCGAGCGCGCAGGCGTCGACGATGTCCGAGGGCAGCGGGTAAGGCGTGATGCCGGTCACGTCTCCCGCGTCGGTCTTCACCGTGTCGAACCTGAGCGTCGTATGCAGGTAGTGCGTCAGCTCGAGCGCGTCCTCGGGCCGCAGGCGGTTGATACGCTCGACGAAGGCCGCGTCCTGCTCCGCGCACAGCGAGTAGCCCTGCACGAGCTCACGAAGCTCATGCGCCGGCGCCGCACAGATTTCGCTCACTGCCGCATCCGGTCGTGGGATGACGTAAGCGCTGTCCTTGGACTCGGCAAAGACGCGCCAGTACTCGCGCTTCAGCGGGTTCTTGCAGTCGGGAAGCCAGGTGGTGCCGGCGGCGGAGTGGTAGCCGGCGCGGCTGCCGTCGTCGGACGCCGTGCAGTCACCGCTCGGATTCAGCAGCATGTTCGCCGATTGCGGCTCCCCGGCGCTCGCGCCTCCGCAGGCGACGCCGAGGCAAGCAGAGCAGCCGAGGAGCCAGCGTCGAACGAGCATGCCCAGCGTCATAACATGCGTCAGGGGCTTGGAGCTTCGCTGTAGCCGATGTCCGGCCCCAGGCCGTTGAACAGCCCAGGCCCGAAGCCGTTGGTATCGAACCCCGTATCGACGCCGGCATCCAGGAGTGGGCTGAGCAGCCCCGGCCTGAAGTCGTCGGCCGATTGATTGACGTAGAGCGGGTCGACCTCGAGGTTCGAGGCGTCGAGGCTGCAATTGCAGCCGCCGTTGCCATTGCCGAAGAAGAGGTTGTTCGCGAACGGCGAGAATCCTCCCGGGTTGATCGGGATGCCCCAGGACGTGGCGCCGGTGACGGTGTTGTTCTCGAAGCTCGCGCCGCTCGTGCCGCCGAGCCCGATCGCGTGGACGGCCGAGCCGTGGAACAGGTTGTGCGAAATGATCAGGCCCGTCACCTGGTTGGCGAGGTCGATGTTGAACTGACCGCTGCGAATGACCTGGTTTTGACGAATGGCGCTGCCGTTTGCTCCACCCAAGACCAGGATGCCGCTGCTGCCGGTGTCGGCGATGCGATTACCGATGACCGTGGCGGGCCCAGACAGGTGCAAACCGTAGTTTCCGATGTTGGTGAGCGCGTTGCCGGGACCGATGGTGACGCCGCCGAGCGAACCGTCGACGTAGAGCCCGACATTGCCGCCCGTGATCGTGCAGTTGGCGACCGTGACATCGTCGGCCAGGACCGAGATGCCGCGCGTCGAGCAGTTCGTGATCGTCAAGCCCGCGACGACGCCTCCATTGCTGGCGGCCCCGATGCACGTGCCCACGCCGCCCACGCTCGCACCGTAGCCGACCAGGGAATCGCCGGCGGGGTCGTCGAGCATGACGGTCCCCGTGAGAGGGATGTTCAACCCCGGCTCGACCAGGATGACTTGCGCGCCGGCTGTTCCGTTCACGTAGGCGGCGGCTTCGCCAATCGAGAGCAGGCCGTCCGGTCCGGGGCTGGCAGGCGTTGCCCCGGCGGTGGTCGTCGTCGAGTCGGTGTTGACGATGACGAGATCACCGGCGGCGGCCACGACGACGACGCGCGACGTCGTGGCGCTTGCGCCGCTGCGGTCGGTGACACGGAGCGTGATGGTGTAGACCCCAGGCGACGCGAAGGAGTGTGTCCCTGCCACGCCCGTCGCGTCGTAGGTGCCGTTGTTGTCCAGATCCCAATCGAAGGTGAGGTCGAGCAGCGAGTCTTCGGAGTCGGTCGTCGCAGTGGCGTCGACGCTGAAGAGCTCGCCGGGTTCGGTTGCACCGGGCGTCACCGTGAAGCTCGGGCTCGGCGCCAGGGTCAGCGGCCCCATCGGGCCGCCGCCGCTGCCCGAAGACCCGGCCGTGCCGGCCGCCGTACCGCTGCTGCCGCCAGAGCTCGGCTCTCCTCCGGCATTCGACTCGCCGCCGTCGCTTGCGCCGCCCGCGTCAGAGCCGCTCTGCGACGAGGCCCCGCCTCCGGCCTTACCCGCGCCGCCTGTCGCTCCCGAGCCACCACTCGAGCTCGCGCCGGCTCCGTCTGCCTCGGGCAAGAGCTCGTAGCCCAACCGGGCACATCCCCAGAGGATGAGCGCGAGGGCCACAATGGGCGATGACGACGAGGACCTCACTTCGAGCGCGCACCAGCCAAGATACCTGCTTCCCGCGAGGTTCCCAGCCTGCAGACGCCGTTCGGTCGCACCTGCGACTTCATCGCACTACCCGCGCCCCTGGCGCGCAGGGTCAGAGCTTGAGCGCGGCGCCGAAGCGTTTTTGCAGCGCAGCCTTGCCGGAGGCGCCGATTTCGTTGCCAAACAGCTCGAGCGATTTGATCGAGCCGAGGTGAGGGGAGTCGGCGAGGGCTCTGGCTCCCGCGTCGCCGATGCCGTTGGCACTGAGATCGAGCGTCGTGACGGAGCTGAGCAGCGCGGACCCGGCCAGGGCCTTGGCGCCGTCATCGCCGATGGCGTTACCGCTCAGGGCTAGAACGTGCACACCCTTGAGTACCTGTGAGCCAGCGAGGGCCTTGGCGCCGTCCTTGCCGATGTTGCTGCCGAGCAGGAACAACGAGTGGAGCTGGGCGAGGTCGCCGGCCGCAGCCAGAGCGCTCGCGCCCTGCGCGCCGATCGGATTCATCGAGAGATCCAGCGAGGCCACGTTGCCGAGCTTTCCGCTCGAAAGCAGGGCCTTGGCTCCGGCGGGGCCGATCGAGTTCCCGCTCAGGTTGAGCACCTTGAGGTTGTCGAGCAGAGCCGCCTTGCTGAGCGCCTTGACTCCGCCGTCGCCGATGTCGTTGCCAGCGATCTCGAGCTGGCGGAGCGCGCCGAAATGAGAGGCTTTGGCCAGCGCGGTGGCGCCGTCGCTGCCGAGATCGTTGTCGCTGATGTCGAGCGCGGCGAGCTTGGCGACGGCCTTGGATGAGGCCAACACCTTGGCGAGCTCCGGGCCCCAGCCGCGCGCCGCCAGATCGAGCCTGACCACGCCGTTCAGCGACTGCTCGCTGAGCTTGCCCTTGAAGTCCGCGACGGAATCAGTGCCTTCGAAACGTTCGCTGCGACCCGTGGCGCCGGCGAGCTCGGCGTCTTGCGCCGTTCCGACACCGCTCTCGCCCTCGTCGTGGGGCGCCTCGCCGCTGCTGCTGTCTGCTGCGCTCTCACCGTCAGGAGCGACCTTCGCTCCGCTGCCGCCACCACCGCCGCCACAACCGAGAGCGGCGAACGCCAAGACGAGCAGCGCGAGAGGGCGTGCAGCTTGGAGGGGGCGACGGGCTATGGTCATGGTGCTCCGCGAGTCGGCCGATGTTAGCCGAACGCCCACCGTCGTCTAGTGCTGCGCTGCGGGCAAGCCCGCGTCGCCGCGAAGCTCCGCCGGGAAACGCAGGCGCAGCAGAAACAGCGCCAGAAAGCCCACGAGCACCGCCCACCACAACGTGGCGAAGCGGATCAGGATCATGGCGGACGTGGCGCTGCCCTGCTCCACTCCCCCCAGCCTGACGAGCTGCTCTTGAATCATCGCTTCCGCCACGCCCAGGCCTCCGGGCACCGGCACGAGCGCGCCGGCGAGGGTCGCGGTCGAGTAGAAGAACACCGCGACGTCGAGCGGCACTGACGCGGAGAATCCGCGCAGGATCACGTACAGCGCAAGGCCCTCCGCGCCCCACGCGATCACCGAGAGGAACGTTGGCCAGAGCAGGGCCGCGGGACCCGCGACGAGACGCAGGCTGCCGTAAGCCTCGCGCAGCTTGGGGGCAACGCGGCCCAGGCGCGGATGGCGCTCGAGCCAGGCGAGCAACACGTGCATCGGTCGCTCCCACACGATCAGGGTGATCCCGACGAGCACCGCCACGGTGCCCGCGAGCGCCCAGCCCAGCCCGCCGGCGTACGCCGCGCTACCGAGCACGATCAGCACGATCACGCCGATCGCGTCAGTGAGCCGCTCGGCCACGACGATGGGTGCCGTGCGCGTGGCCGGAACGCCATGCGTCTTTGCCAGCACCGCGCTCTTGAAGACCTCACCGACCTTGCCCGGAGTGACGGTGAGCACGAACCCCGACAAGAACACGAGCAAGCTGTCGAGCGTCGGGACATGCTCGATGGCGAGCTTTTTCAGGTAGTACTGCCACTTGAGAAAGCGCACCAGGTAGTTGAACGTGGCCAGCGTCAGCGCGAGCGCGAAAGTTCCCCACGCATAGGTGGCGAGGCTCGCGCGCATCGCGTTGATGCCGGCGTAGAGCACCGCGACGCCGTAAACGACGACGCCGAGCAACATCGCCACCACCACTCGTCGAAGAAAGCGGTTCATCGGCGGTGGCCGCCGCGCAAACGGACGAGGTAGTAGACGAGTGCCATGAGCACCACGCCCACGCCGACGGCGGCGATGGCCCACGGTGGCCAGGCGAATCTGCCGCGAGCGAGGCCTTCGGGGCGCTCCACGATCACGTCGTTGGGGGCCGGCCCCAGGGCCGTGAGCGCGCCCAGGCGCGTACTCGACCATGTGGTGACCATCGACTGCGCGCGGCGGGCCAGCGCGGGGCGAGCGTGCATGACGCGCGGGGGCTTACACGCGCGGTTGACGGCCTGCAACCCCCGTGGGCAGCATCATGGCCCGTGTCCACCCAGCCAGTTCTATCGCCGGAAGCGCGTGACAGCGCCTTGCTCGAACGCTGCGCACACGCCTGCGAGGAGCTCAAACGCCAGATTGCGCGCGTGGTCGTCGGCCAGGACGCGGCCGTCGAGGCCATGCTCATCACACTGCTGGCACGCGGGCATGCCCTGCTCGTCGGCGTACCCGGCCTGGCCAAGACTCTCCTGGTTTCCAGCCTGGCAAAAGCGCTCGATCTGTCGTTTGGACGGGTTCAGTTCACCCCGGATCTCCTGCCCGCCGACATCACGGGTACCGACGTCCTGAACGAGGTCGAGCGCGAGGGCCGCGTGCGGCGCGAGGTCAGCTTCGTACCCGGCCCGATCTTCAAGAATCTGGTGCTGGCGGACGAGGTGAACCGCACTCCGCCAAAGACCCAGGCCGCGCTGCTCGAGGC
The DNA here is from genome assembly GCA_035539475.1 of Polyangiaceae bacterium. GTDB lineage: Bacteria > Myxococcota_A > Polyangia > Polyangiales > Polyangiaceae > PMG-095. The sequence continues at coordinate 1,433 of DATLIL010000630.1, read as the reverse complement.
CATGCAGGAACGCAAGGTGACGGTCGGCGGCACCACCCGACCGCTGCCCGATCCGTTCCTGGTCTTTGCCACGCAGAACCCCATCGAGCAGGAGGGCACCTACCCGCTGCCCGAGGCCCAGCTCGATCGCTTCTTGCTCGAAGTGCACGTCGACTATCCGTCGGAGGCGGAAGAACTCGAGATCGCTCGGCGTACCACTTCTGGCCCCTTACCCGAGCTCGAAGCAGTCGTGACCGTCGACGACCTCCGCCAGATCGGCGCGTTCGTGCCGCGCATCCCCGCCACCGACGAGGCGGTGAGCCTGGCGGTGCGCATGGCGCGAGCGTCGCGTCCCGGTGCGGCGGACGCACCCTCCGAGGTCACCGAGTACGTGCGTTACGGCGCCGGACCGCGCGGCAGCCAGGCCCTGGTCCTCGCGGCCAAGGCCCGGGCGGCGCTGCGAGGCGAGCCCGCTGCCGACATCGAAGACGTGGCTGCCGTGGCACTTCCTGGCTTGCGTCACCGGCTGGTCCTGAGTTACCGCGCCGAGGTGGACGGCGTGACGGACGTCGATCTGGTGCGCGCGGTGCAGAAGCGCGTGGGGTTAAAGTGAAGCCTGAATGGACCAGGGAGCGCTGAAGAGCGAAATCAAACGCCTGATGATCGACCAGCTCGATCTTCGCGGCAAAACCGAGAGCGATATCGACGATGAGGCGCCGCTGTTCGGCGCGGGTCTCGGCCTCGATTCGCTGGATGCCCTGCAGCTCGCCATGGCCATCGAGGAACGCTTCGCGGTCACGGTGCCCGACGGGCCAGAAGGTCGCCAGGTCTTCGCGTCGGTCAGCGCCATCGCGCGCTACGTGAGCGCCAAGCGCGCCGGGTGATGCCGGTGGCGGCCTCCGAGCGCATCGTGGTGACGGGCGTCGGCGCGGTGTCCGCGCTCGGCGCCAGCGCGCGCGCGAGTTTTGCTCGGCTTTTGGCCGGTGACCGCGGTTTCGGTCCCGTCACGCTGTTCGAGGTCGGCGAGCAGCGCTGCTCGATCGCGGCGGAAGTCAGGGGCCTCTCCGTCTCCGACGTCGCGCCGCGAGGGCAGGCCGCGAGCTGGTCGCGCACCGATGCCATGGCGCTCGTCGCAGCGCGCGAGGCCCTGGCCGAGTCGGGCGGGCTCCGCGCAGGTGAGCGGCTCGGCGTCTCCGTCGGTGGCACCACCGGCGGTATGTTCGAGACCGAGCAAGAGCTGCTCGCCGCACCGCACGCCGACCTGGTGCTCGCGCGCGCCGAGCGCTTGATGGCCTTCCCGCTGTCGTCGACCAGTGAGCGGCTGGCCGAGGCCTTTGGCTCGGTGTCGCGCACGGCGACCATCTGCAGCGCGTGCTCGAGCGGCGCCATCGCGTCGGTGCGCGACCAGCTCGCCGCCTGTCCTCGCGGCGCGACGTCGGAGACGGAGAGGCCCC
>DATLIL010000629.1:0-2570 GCA_035539475.1 Polyangiaceae bacterium | reverse complement strand
GCGGCGGCGTCGTGGACGGCACAGTCGTTGGTGCAGGCAAAAAAGCGCAGCTGCGCCGCAGCGTTCGCGTCGGCGCAGCTGACACCGGGAAAGGCCGGCGGGGCGGGCGGCGCTTGCACGACCGCAGGCGCCGGCGCGGACGGCGCTGGAGCAGCCGCGCTCGGCGCCGGCGGGGCCGCGGATGGAGCCCGCTGCAGCTGGCCGGGTTTCCCGGCGCAGCCCAGGAGCAGAGCTGCAGAGAGCACCACGCGCGGTCCACGCCTAGCGAGCATCGATCCAGGCGGCGAAGGTACGAGAGAACGCGTCGAAGTCGCCGTCGAGCTCGGCCACGAGCTCGTTGCCGTGCATGATGCGCACGCGGGCGTCGAGCTCGACCGTCGCAGGCGGCGGCGCCACGTCCTTCATTCGAGCGATGCGCTCGCGGGCGCGCTGCTGGGCCTGCTCGACCGTCAAGTTGACGTCGCTCGCGAGATGCTCGGCGCTCAGGGGCTTGCCCCCGAGGCGCTCGACGAACTCGCCGAAGCGCAGGCTGTTACCCGGCCGCCACCACACGCGCGCGAGCTCGGGTCCGACGCGCGGGTTGTCGGCGACGTGTCCGTCGCGCTCGCAGAAGTAGTCGCGCGCCTGGCTGAGGGCCATCCGCGCCAGGACGTAGCTGTGGCAGTAGGCGCTGAACTCGCCCGACAGGAGGTGTGGAACCGAGAGCGTGGGCCGCGGGCTCCCCTCCTCGAGCAGCATGAAACGCCGCTCGACGTCGCGCAGGACCGTGAGCACGTTGTGTGGAGTGAGCTCCCGCTCGTCGAGCTCGTAGATGGCGCGCTCGGCCTGACAGATCGCGAGCATGCCGCGTAGCGCCCAGGCCTTGAATGGCTGACCGAGCTCGATCGAACGCGCCATCAGCTCGAGCGGTAGCGGACGCCCGGCTGCGTCGAGCGCGTGGCGCGACTGCCAGCCCTCGTCGCTCAGCAGGTGATCCATGAACATGCTCTGGGTTTCGCAGAACGAGGCCGAGGTCGGAGCGAACTCCTGACCGAAGCAGGCGCTCGGCATGTCGATGTTGGCGAAGTGCGCGGCGTGGCCACCCTCGTGGAACAGTGTCTTGAGCGCCACCTCACCGGAGCCGATCGCGCCGGGCAGCGCGTTGGCCGTGAAATGGATGCGCGCCGGGACCAGTACACCGGCACGGCGCCAGGCGATCACCGGACCATGCATGAAGCCGTTCTCGTACTTCCCCGGCCGATCGAGCAGATCCAGGACAAGCTCGGCACCGGCGTAGCGCACGCCGAGGGCCGAAAACGACCGGCCCCAGCGCTCGATCGCCGAACGGAAGGGGAAGTACGGATCGAGCTCGGCGGTCACGTCGCCGAAATTCACGAAACCGATGTTCCAGGGCAAGAGGCCGCCTTCGCCGTGGCGGCGCCGCGTCTGGTCGATCGCGCGCTGCCCGCTCTCACGGGTGCGCAGCTCCAGATCATCGAGCAACTCGAAGAGCTCGCGCTTGCTCATGCCCTCGACCCGGCGAGCCTTCCAGTCGTAGTAGTCCTCGGCGCCCAGCATGCGACCCAGGCGATTGCGCTGCTTCACGATCTCGAGGAAGCCGTGCTGCAGCAGGAACGTCTCGATCGAGCGCAGCCCCTGCCAGGCGGCGCGGCGGCGCTGCTCGCTCGGGTCGGTGGACAGGAGGTTCCGCAGTTTGTTGACGCCCGCACGCACGAAGCCGTGCTCCGGATCGTCGTAGCCGAGCGCTAGCTCGGCGCGGGCGAGCTCGAGGCGGCCCTCGGCGAGCGCGAGCTCCTCGGCCAGCGCTCGAGCCGCCTCGTCGTCGATCGTGTGCGACTCGAACGTGGTGACCCAACCCTGCAGGCGCACGCGCTCCTCGGCGGCCGTGGCGCCGGCCAGGAGCTGGCGGGTGCGGCCGAGGCGCGCCGGGTCGCGGAGGAAGCGCTGAAGGTCGGCGTCGTAGGCGTCGAGCGCGGCCTGACTCCGCGCCGCGTCGGGACCGAGGCCCATCTTCGCAGCCCAGTAGGCGTCTTCCTTGGCGGTGTGCAACCTGGTGTAGGTCGCGTCGAGCTCATCGGCGCCCGCTGCTGCATGGCTCATCCGCGGGACTCTACTCCGATCCGTCCCGCTTGGCAGCGCGCGCCGCGCTCAGCTTTTTTCTGTGCCTTTGCTTGAGCTCGTGGCGCTCGCCGGCCTCTTCGATCGAGTGCGATTTGGTGAGGACGCTGTCGCGCTTGGCCATTTCCACCAACCTGGCGTAGTGGCAATGCAACGTCTCGAGCTCGCGCTCCGACAGATCCTCGACGTCGATCAGGCGGTTGCTGGCACCCTCGATGGCGGCGACGATCTCGTTCAGCTTGAGCGCGATCGCCTGCGCCTCCTTGTTCTGCGCGCGCTGAATCAAGAATACCATCAGGAAAGTGGCGATGGTCGTGCCGGTGTTGATCACGAGCTGCCAGGTGTCCGAAAAGCCGAACAGCGGACCCGTGGCCGCCCAGATCAGTACGATCGCGAGTGCGACCATGAAGGCCCAGGTGCTGCCGGTCCAGCGGATCACGCGGAGCGAGAAG
>DATLIL010000628.1:0-3663 GCA_035539475.1 Polyangiaceae bacterium | reverse complement strand
GTCTGGTCTCGCGGCCGCGGCGCCGAGGCGCGCCCGCCCGTGCCCGCGCCGCAGCGCCCGGCGACGTCGATACCGCCGCAGCCGTCGGAGCGGCCGGCGCCGGCGCCCCTGAAAACCACGCTGCCCGCGCCGTCCAATCGGGCGGTCGTCGATCTCGAGGTCGCGACGCGCGTCGAGGCGGCATACCGCGAAGCGTCTGCCGGCAACCTCGACGCGGCGCTGTCGGCGGCGCGGGGTGCGGTCGAGTACGCGCCGTTACACGCGGCGCCTTACTTCGCGCTGGCAGTGTTCGAGGTCGAACAGGGGCGCCACGACGAGGCCGAGACGCTGCTCCGCCGCGTGCTCTACCTCGAGCCCGCGCACGCCGAGGCGCACTATCGCCTCGGGCTCTTGTGCCTGCGTCGCGATGAGGTGGTCGCCGCGCGTCGCTCGTTCTTCAACGCCCTGCGCTGCGAGCAGCAGAGCGGCGCAGCCAGCTCACTGCTGGCCGCTGCGATCGGGGCCCAACTCGCCCACCTGGAGCGTGCAAAGTGAACCGACCCGTCAACAGGCCCGGCATCGTTCTCGACTGGGAGGCCCTCAAGCGACGCGCGTCCTCGCCGTTGCAATCCGCGTTGACCGCGACCGAGCTCGAGCGCGTCTACGCCGAGCGCGCTGCCGCCTTGGCGCAGGGCGGCGAGGCACAGGTCGAAGGCCACGGTCTCGAGCTGTTCGCCTTCGTTCACGCCGGCATCCGGCTGGCGCTCGACACGCGCTCGGTCCTGCGCATCCTGCGTCCCCGTGGTCTGACCTCTGTCCCGGGCGCGCCGCCGCACCTGAGCCACGTCTTCTACGAGAGCGGCAGGATCGTCTCCGTGGCGGACGTTTCGCTGCTGCTGGGCCGAAGCCGCTGCCTGCAGAGCGGAACGCGCATCGTGCTGCTGGAGGGCAATGGTCGCTGGCTCGGCATCTGCACCGAGAGCGTGCTCGGGCCGATGCGCTGCGATCCGTCGCGGCTGTGCGCGCCTTCTCCCAATCTCGACCCACGTATCGCGCGCTCCGTGCGCGGAGTGGGCGACGACATGACGGTCGTCATCGACGGCGTCGCCCTGGTCGACAGTTTGAAAGAGTGAACGTAACCGAAGAAGGAATGTTAGTCATGCGCTGGACGATTAGAACCAAGCTGTACGCGATGGTGGTGGTGTTGGCGGTGCTGCTCGGCGGCCTCGGCGCCATCACTTACGAGCGATTCGGGCGAACCGCCCAGATCGAGGACGAGCTCAACCAGGCTCACCGCATCGAGAACCTCTCCGCGCTGATGAACGAGGCGCTGCTCGAGGCCCGCCGGCGCGAGAAGGACTTCTTGCTGCGCGAGGGCGACGCCAAGTACCGCGACATGGTGGTCAAGGCCGGGGAGAGGTTTCTCAAGGACGCCAGCGAGCTGCGTGCCACCGCGGGCCGGCTCCAGCACGTCGACCAGCGCCAGACAGCCGGACTCGGCGCGATCGAGGAAGGCATGAAGGACTACCTGGCGACGTTCGACAAGGCTGCCACCGTCTTCCACGAGAAGGGGCTGCCTGAAACCGGCGCTCAAGGCCGCATGCGCAAGGCCGCCCATGATCTGGAACGCTCGTTCCAGGACTTCGAGGAGCAAGGCTCGCAGGTGCTGCTGTTGCAGCTGCGCCGTGCGGAGAAGGATTTCCTGCTCCGCGGCGACCTGAAGTATCAGGAAACGCTGCGCGGATACGCCACCAAGCTCGAGGGTCAGCTCGGTGAGCGCGGTGAGAACGCCGAGGCGCGCCGCCTGGCCAAGGAGAACCTGGCGGCCTACGTCGAGAGCTTCGACGCCGTGGTCGCGGCCGACCGGCGCATGGCCACGCTGCTCGCCGAGCTACACCAGGTTCACTCGGGCATCGAGCCCAAGCTCGACGAGCTCGGTCAAACGGCTCTGCGCCACTCGGACGAACTCGGCGCCGAGGTGCTCGCGGTGCGTCAGCAGGCGCTGTCCACGCTGTTCATCGCCTTTGCTTGCGTGCTGCTGCTCGGCGCCGCGGCGGTTACCTGGGTGTCGCGCCAGATCGGAGCGGGCGTGGCGCAGCTGATCGACGGCACCAAGCGTGTCGCCACCGGTGACCTGACCACCAACGTCGACGTTCGCTCGAACGACGAGCTCGGTCAGCTGGGCGAGAGCTTCAACCAGATGATCGACGGCTTGCGTGACATGAGCTCGCGCATCAACGAGACCTCGAAGACGTTGAGCGTCGTCGCCAACGAGCTCAACGCCACGGTGACAGAGCAGAGCGCGGCGCTGCAGCAGCAGGCAGCGGCAGTGACCGAGACCGTATCGACGATCGAAGAGATGACGCGCTCGGCCTCCAGCGTGGCCGACACGGCGCAAAACGTCTCGACCGGCGCGGTGAACTCGGTCGAGACTTCGACTCGTGGCGAGTCGGCGCTGAAGCAGAGCGTGGAGGGCATGCTCAGCATCCGCGACCAGGTGCAGAACATCGCTTCCACCATCCTCGAGCTCAGCGAGAAGACACAGCAGATCGGCGGCATCATCGCCACGGTCGACGACTTCGCGGAACAGTCGAGCCTGCTGGCGCTCAACGCCAGCATCGAGGCGGCCCGCGCTGGTGAGCAGGGCAAGGCCTTCTCGGTCGTGGCGGCCGAGGTCAAGAAGCTCGCCGAGCAATCTCAGCAAGCCACCGACAAGGTGCGCAACATCCTGGGCGAAATCCAGCGCGCCACGCACTCGGCCGTGATGGTCACCGAGGAGGGCAGCAAGCGCGTCGATCGCGGCGTCGGCTTGATCGAGACCGCCGGCCAGATCGTCGCGGAGCTGGTCGAGACGATCAAGGGTTCGTCGCGCTTCGCCAAGCAGATCGCCGCGGCCTCGCAGCAGCAGGCGAGCGGCATCGAGCAGGTCTCCTCGGCCATGACCGGCATCGATCAGTCGTCGCGGCAGAACCTGGCCGCCGTCAAGCAGACCGAGGCTGCGTCGCAGACGCTGGCGGACGTCACGCAAGAGCTCAGCAAGACCACGGCGCGCTACCGGTTGGCCTGAACCGGAGAAACCCATGTTCGCTTTCGACGACGAGCACGAACGGACGATGCGCGCGCTGTTTCGCGAAGAGGCAGGCGAGCACTTCGAGGTCCTGAACCGAAGCCTGGAGGCGGCCCGGAGCAATCCGGGGGAGAGCACTGCGGAGCTCAGGGCGACGCTGCGCGCCGCGCACTCCCTGAAAGGAGCCGCGACCATCAGCGGCCTGACCGTGCTGCAGGCGATGGTGCACAACCTCGAGTCGTGCGTTTCGGCCGTCGTCGCCGGAAAGCTGCCGCTGGGCGACGTCGAGGTCGATCTCTTGCAGCGCTGGCTCGACGCCGCCCACGACGAGATGGAGGGCTACTGCGCGGGGCGAGCGCGCGGCCCGGCTCCCACGGAGCTCGCCGCCGAGCTCGCCGCGCACTTCTCGCGTCACTGCTCGCTGAAGGAGCTCACGTTCGAGGTGGCCCCGGAGGCGGCCGTGGACGTGGCTGCCGGGGCCGAGCGCAGCGCCACGGTGCGCGTGGCGATCGACAAGATCGATCGACAGATGGCCAACGTGGAGGAGCTCCTGAGGCTGAAGGTCTCGGGCGAGGAGCGCATGCTCGAGCTCGGTCGCGTGATGGCGCTGCTCGAGC
>DATLIL010000627.1:0-4405 GCA_035539475.1 Polyangiaceae bacterium | reverse complement strand
GCCCCAAGCATCGAAAGAACTGCAAGCACCCAAGCTGTAGAACGCCACCCACGACGAGTTGCCATGAATCTCCTGTCTGTTGACCTTCACGAAGTCGAAGCAACCAAGATGACACTGGAGCTTCACCAAGTTCAACGAGGTCGATGGCAGGCGAACGGAGCGACGCGTACGGCGATGTCGTAGTTGCCCGTGGCCGGTATGTTGATGTCGTACTCGAGCCAGTCACCGGCCCACGCTACAGGCACGCAACCTCCGCCCCCAACCGGGGCATAATGACGGTCCACATGCTCCGATCCCTTCGGGTGATCGCGTCACTCGCGCTCTCGCTCGCGGCCCTCCCGAGCTGCGCGCGGATCGGCTACGACCTGCTCGACGCCGTCGGGAGCAATGGCGGAACGGGCGCGGTCCCCGGCGCAGGAGCCACTGGCTCGAGCGGCTCGGGCAACGAGGGAGGCGCAGGCGCGACCAGCGCGGGCGGCTCGACGCCGAGCGCGGGCTCCACAGCATCCGGTGGCGCCGGCGCGACCCAGACGGGTGGGAACGGAAGCGGCGGCAGCGCGGGCAGCGGTGCAACTGGTGGCAGCGGCGGCAGCTGCCCGAGCGAGTGCACGCTCGGCTGCGACAGCGGGATGTGCGTGATCGACGGCGACGCGGGGGGTGCGGTGACCTGCCCGGCGGGCATGCCCTGTCAGATCGATTGCATCACCCGTCAGGGCTGCAGAGACGCTATCGACTGCGGCGACGCCACGAGCTGCAGCGTGAACTGCATCGGAGAGCGCAGCTGCTTCTTCGGTGTGCAGTGCGGCTCGGGTGACTGCGTGGTGAACTGCAGCGGGCAAAACGCCTGCGGTCCGCTCGACTGCGGGACGGCGTCGTCATGCACCTTCAACTGCATCGGTGATGCCGCCTGCGACTTCGGCATCCGGTGCCAGTCGGTCGCCTGCACCGCCAACTGCAGCGGTCCGGGCAGCTGCTCGGCGGGTGCGCGCTGTGCCGACTCGTGCGCTTGCGACGTCACCTGCGTGCCGGGCGCCGGCTGTCCCGGGGGCTCTGGCTACGTCGAATGTCCTGCCGGGTGCGACGTCGCCATTGGCTGTTCCTCGGCGGGCAACGGCTGCAATACCTGCCCCTGACGGGAACGCTCGTTCAATTCGGCTCGCGCATCACGTGAGCCACCCCACGTTGAGACCCGTGACGTCGGCGAGCTTTTGCCGCTGCTCATCCGTGGCGCAACCGATCAGGCAGTCCTGGCCGTCGAGGTCGATCAGCGTGAACCTCCGGTCCGTGTCGCGTTCCTCGAGTAACTCGACGAACCTGGTAAAGACGTTCGGATCGACCCAGTCGTCCTCGACCTCCAACTTCCAGGTGTACGCGTCCCCGTCGAGAGTGAACGAGAGGGACGCCTCGCCCTGCTCGATGTCGACGACGTCCTCGATGTCCTTCAGCGGAAGGGCGCCGTCAGCTAGCAGGCGGAGTCGTTCGGCGATCCGCACGTAATCCCCGTGGTCCTCGATGCACTCGGTGTCGAAGTGCCAGATATTCTCGGAGAGGGTCGGTTCGTCGCTGCCCATCGCAATCAGGAGGAGCCGGTACGGGTCACTCGCGAAGTCCTCGCGCGACCATTCCTCGAACAAGGCGTCGATGGTTGTGCCAGCGACCAACGTGACGCCGCACTCGCTCACGTTCGCAAGTTGTTGCTCGATGGTCACGTTTCGACGAAACAGCTTCGAAAACATCCTGGTCCCTAATCAGGGTGAGCGCGGGATCCGTTATAGCGCGATTCGAGCGGGGCAAAACGGCACACGTTGGGCGCACGCTCGTGTCGGCGATCACCAAGGGCTCCCCACGGCGTGTATCCATGATCATGTTGCCAGCGGATGCAGCTGCGCCCCAAGGCTTCCCACCTGCACTGGCGAGCGTGCTTGGCGGCCTGCGCATGGCTGGCGGTGACTCCCGCCTGGGCGGGGCCCGAGGGTCAAGTCGAAGACTTCGTGGCCAAGGCTCAGCTGGCGGAGCTCTCGGAGCGAGTCGAGTGGCGGCGACTACTGCACTACCGTCGCTCGTTCTGGGGCGGTCTCGAGAGCGAGGTGGACCAGGGTGAGTTCTTCCTTTCCAGCAGAGGTTCCGACGATCCACGTGCCGAGCTCGAGGCCACCGTCCGCGAGTGGTTCAGTCCCGCTGACGCCGATCCGGACCGACACCCCGTCTGCCGCTTTCCAGCGCGGTTCGGCTGGCTCCAGCAGCGCCTCCGACTCCCACCGCGTGACGACCTTCAATGCCCGGCGCAACGAGCGTTCGCGCAGCGCCTGGCTCAGCATCGCGTGTCGGTGTTCTTCGCCGCCAATTCGCTGAAGCGCCCGGAGTCGGCGCTCGGCCACACCCTCTTGATGCTGGACGACGACGACCCGAACACCGCCGGAATCACGGTCGACTACCGAGTCAAGGCCGAGGACAAGACCCCCATCCTCTACTCGTTCAAGGGCCTGACGGGGCTGGTCATGGGCAGGTTCGAGATCGAGCCGGCCGACACTCGCCTGCTGGACACTCTCACCAAAGAGCATCGAGACCTCTGGCAACTCGAGCTCGACCTGACGCCGCAAGAGCTCGAGCGCTTCGTGCTGCACCTCTGGGAGCTCAGAGGCACTCGCATCCGCTACTTCTACCTCACCGAGAACTGCTCGTATCGGGTCCTGAGCGTGCTCGAGGCTGCCGCTCCCCGTCTGCGGCTCCTGGAGCACGCCAAGTTCGTCGTGATCCCGCTCGACACCGTTCGCGCGCTGTATGGCGAACCGGGCCTGGTTCGGAGGACGCGCTTCTACCGTGCTGACGCCGCCGCGAGCTCGAGCGCTCATGGACCGCGGCTGCCCGAGCCCACCCCTCCACCGCGATTGCAGGCGCTCGACCAAGCTCACGGCCCGATGCGGCTCGGCTACGGCTCCGGTTATTCCTCCGATCAGAAGGTCTACGCAGAGCTCGGGTTTCGCCTCGCTTACCATGATCTCCTCGATCCGCCGATCGGCGCACCCGAGCTCATGCAAGTCCAAGCGCTGCACCTGAAGCTTCGCTACGCGCCAGAAGGTCGCAGCCTGACCGTCGACGAAATCACGTTCATCGACCTCATGTCGGTCAGTCCCATCGATTCGGTCTCGCCCCTGGCCTGGCGTCTTCGCGCCTTCGGCGATCGGCTGCGGGATGAAAGCTGTCAGAGCGGCGACAGTTGCTTCGTTCACGGCGTCGATCTTCGTGTGGGTGCCAGCGTTGCTTCCGACGACCGGGCGCTGGCGCTGTTCGTGCTCCCCGGGACCTCCGTCATGTTCTCTGGCAACATCGACGGCATCGACGGCAGCGTGGTGCGCTGGGCGCTCGGTCCCTCTGGCGGCCTGCGGCTTCGCCTTGGACCGAGGTTCGTGGGACTCGCCAGCGGCACCTTCGACTACCTGCCCTGGCAAACCGTTCGAACCAGCTACGACGCTCGTGCCGAGATCCGCTGGGGCCTGGCGCGAGATGTCGCGCTCTCCATCAACGGTCGGCTGCAACCACAGGCCGCCGAGAGCGGGCTCACTTCCTACGTCTATTTCTGATCACGCTCAGAACGATGCGCAGCCGCCGATGAACGCGCCGACCCCAGTGATGCCGGCGCGCTGCTCGAAGTACCAGAGCGCCTCGTCGCGAGTGTTGTGGCCGCCGGTAGTGATGAGCTCGACGCCCACGTCGAGAGCCCAGCCACGCGCGATCGTGATGCGGACGTCCGGCAAGAAGCCCACCGAGAAGCCGTCGAAGTTCCGCGACCCCGGCTCCTCGTCGAGCCGAGCAGTCAGGTTCTGCATGGTCATGCGCGACCAGCCAGCGCGCACGCCGAAGCCGACCTCCACCCTTTCATTGCCCACGTAAGGGCGCACGCTGATCGCGACCACGTAGCTGCGCCGGTGATACGGCGCGTCATCCAGGGCGTTCAAGAAGTCGAAGCCGGCGCCCAGGTCCACGCTCGAGAGCGCGTAAGCGTAGCCTGCCCAGAGACCATCGTAAGCGCCGCCGCTCCTGTAGTGTCCGTCGATGTCGCCCGTGAGGGCGGCCCGACCGTAATGTGCTCGCAGGGCGACGCGGTGACGCAACGGCTTCACACCCGGCGGCACCGACGCGCTCGGCTCCGCACGGGCCGGCGCGGAAAGCAGCTCTATCAGCGCCAAAGTCCAAGCCGAGCTCCACCACCGCAACGAAGCCATACCTGCCGTAAGCAGGATCCGTTCCGTTGAACCCTTCACTCGCAAGCGAGCGTCAGGTTTCCGGGTGGGGTGTATTGAGTGCAGTCGTCGACGGTACGACAACCACAGGCGCCTTCGATGCAAAGGCCGCCGTCGCTCGTGGCGTAGTCGCAGTCGCTGTCATCCACGCAAGTGGCACAACC
>DATLIL010000626.1:0-8471 GCA_035539475.1 Polyangiaceae bacterium | reverse complement strand
GCAGCGCAACGAGCCCGACGACGAGCCCGACGGCGAGTGCCCCGATTGCGACCCCGATCACACCGCCGAGCGCGGTGCGGCGCGGTGGGGAGCTCTTCTTTCCGCCTGCGCCGAACAGCGCCTCCTTGAGCGAGGGGACGGCGAAGTCGTCTTTCTCGCTGGCCAGGGCTACGACCGTCGCCGCGTTCACGTCCGGCACATTCTGGCTGCTGCGCGACGAGACGACCTGGAAGGACGAGCCACGCTCGCTCTCCGCGGGCATGCCCGAGCCGTTTTGGTTGATGGTCGCGACGGCGGAGTTCGGCGGACGCTCCGAGGGCGGGGGCTCGGAGCTCTGCTGCGTGTCGCGCGCGTCGCTCGAGCTCGAGATCAGGATGTCGGGGTTGCTGCCGGTGCGTTCGCTCTCGATGCCGAGGGCATCGCGCAGACTCTCGATCAACGCGCGCGGGGTCTGGAAGCGAAGGTCGGGATCGCGCGCCACGGCCTTGGCGAACCAGGCGTCGAAGCCGAGCGGCACCGACGCGCGCTCACTCGGAATGGGGATGTCGCGCACGCAGATGGCGAGCACGAGATCGCCGAGACCGTCGCTGAAGAACGGCCGCGAGCCGGTCAGGCACTCGAACGCGATCACCGCCAGCGACCAGAGATCCGAGCGGTGATCGACGGTCTTGTTGCCCTGCGCCTGCTCCGGGCTCATGTAGTACGGGGTGCCGAGGATCGAGCCGGTGCGCGTGCGCGCGGACTCCTGACCCGGCTGACCGAGGGCCGTCGACGACACCTTGGCCACGCCGAAGTCGAGGACCTTGGCCACCTCCTCGTCCTCGTTCTTGATCAGGAACACGTTCTCCGGCTTCAAGTCTCGGTGAACGATCCCTGCCTCGTGCGCTCGAACCATGGCGCGCGCGATGTGAGTCAGAATGCGCAGCGTGGTCTCGGGCGAGAGGCGTTTAACGCGCTTGATGCGCTGAGCGAGGTTCTCGCCCTCGAGCAGCTCCATCACGATGAAGGGCCAGCGCCCGTCCACGCCGTAGTCGAAGATCTGCACGACGTGCGGGCTGCGCAGCGTGGCCGCGGCCTGCGCCTCGCGCATGAAGCGAGCGATCGTGTCCTCGTCGGGCAGCGCCTCGCGCTCGAGCAGCTTCACGGCAACGGGGGCGCGCAACACCAGGTGCTCGGCTCGCCAAATAGCGCCCATGCCACCAGCCCCGAGACGCTTCTCGAGGCGGTAGCGACCGGCGAGCACCAAGTTCGGCTCGGGGGCGGTGGCAGCGGCAGCCATCCCGTTTCTCGTTCGCAACATAGCTTGGCCACTGAACTTGCGCAGCCCCCTAGACCGGCCTGAGGGCCGCACGACCTTCCTTGGCTGGAATGAAGGCGTTAGTCCGTGTAGCGTCCGGGCCCATGAGCCGAAGCCTCGAGCTCGCCGTGGTCGAAAGTTCCGAGCTCCCCAAATTCGCCGCGGAGTTGGTCGCCCGCCTCGTTCGCCGGGCGGCGGCAGCCCGGGAGGGAACCGTCAGCGTGGCGCTGGCCGGTGGCAGCACGCCTCGGGCGATGCACGAAGCGCTCGCGCGAGTCCCCGACGTGCCCTGGGAGCGGGTCGCCATCTACTTCGGCGACGAACGCTGCGTGCCCCCCGATGACCCCGACAGCAACTTTCGCATGGCGCGCGAGTCACTCCTCGAGCGCGTACCGATCCCCACAGCGCAGGTGCATCGCATGCACGCGGAGGACGCCGACCGCGAGCAGGCTGCGAGCTCTTACGCGGAGCTCTTGCCGCCTGCGTTGGATCTCCTGATCCTTGGAATCGGCGAGGACGGCCACACGCTGTCGTTGTTCCCCGGTGCAGCGTCGATCGCGGAAAAAGAGCGCCGCGTGATGCCGGTGATCGGCCCGAAACCCCCGCCCCAGCGACTCACGCTGTTGCCCTCGGTGGTCGCGGCGGCCCGCGCGATCGTCATGCTGGCCAGCGGCGCCGGCAAGGCACCGGCGGTGAAACGCGCACTCGAGGGCGACTGGGATCCGGCCGCCACGCCGGCACAGCTTGCTCGCGACGGGCACTGGGTAGTGGACAGCAACGCAGCGTCTGCACTGTTCACGAAGTAGGGACGGCACTCCATCGCGCGACGGAGCTCGCACGAGTTGTGCATCTCATCGCCGCGCCATGAAGCTCGCGGAGTATCTGAAGGTCGAAGGGCAGCGGGTCAAAGTCATCGAACGTGGGCCCCGGGTGAGATCGAGCTTCTGGCCCAAATTGCTCGCCCTCGCGCCCTGGCTCGAGCTCGAATTCGAGCGCGACACCTCGCTCGAGAGCCGGTGTGTGGAGCTGTTTGGCGAGCACAATCACGGGCGAATGCGCTTCGTTGGCGACGTCGAGGACCAGCAGATCCTGTCGCTCGTCGAAACACTACGCGCCCTGGCTTGCGGGCGACCGCAGTGGGACGCGGACGACACCCCAACGCTCGTGGGAGAGCTCGAGCGCGGCGTCGACCTCGACGTTTACGTCAGCCAACTATGTCCGTACTGCGTCAAGGTGAGCGCGGCAGCGTTGCGTTTCGCCACGATTGCGGCGGGTGTGTCCGTGCGCATCCTTCGCGCCGACATCTGCGGCCTGCCAGAGCAAGTTCACACACTGCCGACCGTGCTGGCCGACGGTGAGATCGTTGCGCAAGGAGCCGCCAGCGAGCAGACGCTGATCCGTCAGATCGCCACCTATCAGCGCGCCATTTCACCCAGCTCGGGCGTGAACCTCAGAAGCACGATGCCAGTCGCGAAAGCGCCGCGGGCGAATCAACGCCGCCGGCGATCCACGGCAGCCTGAGCTCCGGGGCGCCGAGCTCGCGCAACCTGACGAGACTTTCGCTCTGCACGCGCTCGCGCAGCGCCCGGCGAACGGCGCTCTCGAGCGCTCGCTCCGCGGGATCTTCCGCAGGGGACTCCGACACGGGGAGCTTGGCGAGCTCGGCGCGTCCAGCCGCGCCGAAGAGCTCCTGCACGACGCCGTTCACCGCAAGGGCCGCGACGGGCAAGCCGAGCTCGCCGCGCACCGCCGTGACGAGCTCGACCGTTTCGTTGGTCGGCATCTCTTCGGGCAGCGTGGCCACGACGACTCCGGACTGCCTCGGATCGCGAAAGAAGTCCCAGGCGCGCTGAGCGTCGCTGCGCAAGACGCCCGGCGGTGAAACCTCGATGATGACCTTGGGCACGCGCAGCATGTCGAGCGCGTGGCCCGTCGCAGGCGCATCGAACAAGACCACGTCGAAGCGCGGCCTGCCGCCTTCGAGCGTTTCGCTGGCGTGGTACCAGGCCTTGCCGAGCATCGCCCACTCCTTCAGCCCGGGCGCGCCCTTGAAGAAGCCCTGCACGTACTTGTTGTCGAACAGCGCGTTGGTCAGGCGCTCGCTCTTGAGCACCAGCAGGCCGTACTCACGAAACGCCACCTCCGGCTTGAGCAGCACCGCCGAGAGGCCCGGCGAAAGCTCGCTGATCGTTTCACGGATCGGCCCGCCGCCGAGCAGGTTCGTGAAGCGTTCTTCGGCTCCGCTCACGGCCAGGAGCACGCGGCGACCGCGGTCGGCGAAGTGTCGGGCCAGCGCCGCGCAGATCGTCGTCTTGCCCACGCCGCCCTTGCCCGTGACGAAGAGAAAGCGGAGCTGATCGAGGGCTGTCATGGGTGGGGGAGCGACGGGGCGGCTACGGGCGTTACCAAAGCAGCCGGCCGCATGCTAGGTAAGGCCCGCTACGGGATTCGTCATGCGGCAAAAGTGCAAGGTAATCTGCCTGGTCTCGCTGTTCCTGCTCGGCTCCTGCAAGCGCGAGGAAAAGAAGGAGGCGCCGCCGGCCGCCAGCGCGCCCGCCCCCGTGGTGAACAGCTCCGGGCCGCCGGTGGGCCGCAACTGGCCGCTGCCGTCGGGGCCCATGCTGGCCATCTTCGCGGGTCAGGGCGTCGGCCCCATCCGCATCGGCGCGACCTTGCCCACGATCCAGCGCCACATGGCGCTGCCTTGCGACGTCAAGACGCCCACGCACTGCCGCTACATCGGCCGCGGTGTCGAGTTCGAGCTCAAGAACGGCGTGACCGAACGCATTCGAGTCCATCGGGCGGGCCGCGCCGCGGGCAAGGACGCCGCGGGCGTCGAGCGCGAGTACGGCTTCTTCAACGGCGCGATCCCGCCTGACCTGCGTTTCGGCATGACGCCCGCCGCCATTCAGGAGCACCTCGGCCCCCCCGAGCGCGTCGAGAAGATCGAGCCGGCTGCGCCCAACCAGACCGCCGAGCGCCACTTCTATCCCGGCCTCGTCGTCGAATACGACCGCCACACCAACGGCAACCTGATCATGGGCGGCGTGGTGATCGAAAAGAAGGCGAGCGAGGCTCCGGCCCCGAGCACCGGGTCCGCCACCGCGTCCGGCAAGTGACGGTATATACTCCGGCGCGTCATGGCTGGGCTCTTCCCGGAGACGCGCTGGACGCTGGTTCTGGCCGCCCGCCGTGATCCCGACAAGCGGCGCCGCGCGCTCGAAGAGGTCGTACGGCCACGCTGGAAGGCCCTCTACGTGCTCGCACGCAAGCTCGGACTGTCGCCGAGCGACGCCGAAGATGCCGTGCAGGGTTTTCTGGCGCGGCTGATCGAGGGAGACTTGCTCGAGCGGCTCGACCCCGGCAAAGGCCGGCTGCGCGCCTACCTGAAGTCGGCCTTCCGCCACCACCTGCAGAACGTTCGCGAGATGCAGCAAGCCGCCAAGCGCGGTGGCGGTGCCGCACCCGCCGATCTGGCCGAGCTCGAGACGCTGCTGCAGTCGCCCTCGCCGTCGCCAGAGGTCGTGTTCGATCGCGCCTGGGCGCTCGAGCTCTTTCGCGAAGCGCTGGCCGATCTGGAGCAGGAGTTCAGGTCGGGTGAACGCAGCGGGCCGTTCGAGGTGCTCGAGCAGCTGTTCGCGTTCGGCGAGACCACGCCTTACGCCGAGCTCGCGGCAGCACACGGCATGAGCGTCGCCCAGCTGAAGGCCTTCGTGCATCGCGCGCGGCTGCGCTTTCGCAAGCTGCTCCAGGCGCGCGCGGCGGACACGCTGGCGCAGGGCGACGGCCCTGACGACGAGATCAAGGCCCTCTTGAAGGTGATGGCGGCGTGAGCGCGACCCTCACCTGTCCGCGCTGTGGGCTCTCGGCTCCCGCTCGAGCGCTCGCGGTCTGCCCGGGTTGTCTGCTCGCTTCCGACGACGAGCCGCTGCCCGTGAGCCCGCCCGGCCTGCGTCTACTCGAAGCGATCGGGCAAGGCGGCATGGGACGCGTCTTTCGCGCGCGCCACGAGAAGCTCGAGCGCGACGTGGCCGTGAAATTCCTGCCGCTCGAGCTCGCAGCCGACGCCTCGTTCGAGGCGCGCCTCGCACGTGAAGCGCGCCTGCTCGCGCAGCTGTCGCACCCCAACATCGTCCCGGTGCACGACTTCGGAACGGCGGCAGACGGCGCCAGTTACCTGGTCATGGAGTACGTCAGCGGCGGGACCTTGAGCGCACGCCTGCCGCTCGACGCGAGCGTCGCTGTGAACGTGGCGACCAGCCTGTGCGACGCGCTCACTCACGCGCACAAAAAGGGCATCGTCCACCGCGACATCAAGCCCGAAAACGTGCTGTTCGACGAAGAGGACCGGCCCAAGCTCGCCGACTTCGGCATCGCGCGGCTCGTCGACGACGACGCGAAGGGCAGGCTGACGAGCACCTCGATCGTGCTCGGCACGCCCGCCTTCATGGCGCCCGAAGCGCGCGCGGGCGCGCCGGCGCATCCAGGCATGGACGTCTACGCACTGGGCGTCTTGCTCGAGCACATGTCGATCGCGCTGCCGCCGGAGCTGATGGCCGTCGTGCGCCACGCCCGCGCTGTCGAGCCCAGCGAGCGCTACGCGAGCGCCGCCGAGCTCGGACACGCCCTGCGCGCGATCGCCCCCGCACTCCCCGCGGCACCCTCCGCCGACGGAGACGAGTTACCCGCCGACGAGCAGAGCTGGCAGCGCGCCACGGCGCTGATGCTGGCGGGCGCGACCGCCATCGCGATCTACGCGCTCTTGGTCTCGTTCACACCGCGCGTGCTCGAGCCGGGCGACGAGCTGCCTTTCGTGGTGTTCGGGGCCGAGCGCCTCGGTGATGGCCGGCTCTCGACCCGCGCGCGCTTCGAGACCTGGCCGGTGCTGGCGGCGGCTGGAGCCTGGGCCGTGGCCTTCGCCGCGCACGGCCTGCTCCGGCGCCACTGGCGGCACGCCGCCCTGCTGCGCCCCGCTCCGGAGCGCCCGCTCGGGTCGGTACGGCCGCTGCTCAGGTTGGCCGCCGTGCTCAACGCCATCTACGTTCTCGGGTACGTGCTGGAGAGCAGCTCGGCCCATGACGCGCTGATCTACTTTCCCGTCATCGGCGGCGTGCTCGAGCTCGGCATGGTGTACCTGTTCTGGATGGCCGTGCTCGACGCAGCGCGGAGATCGCGCCCGCTCCGCAAGGAACCCCTGCTCTGGGCCGCGGTCGGACTTTGCCTGCTGCCACCACTGGTAAGCTTCATCCGCCTGCTGCGCGCTTGAGCGCCGTTCAGCGGTTCGACAACTGCAGCCAGTTGCCGTCGGGATCCTTGCCGTTGGTGAGCTGGATTTCGCCGGCTGACACTTTGCCGAACTTCGCGCCCCGAGCATTGAGCGTTTCTCGAAGGCTCGCCACATCCTTTGCAACGAACGCGAGCTTCGGCCCCTTCTTCCCTGGCGAAGGAGGGCCGGAGTGCAAGCCGATCTTGACGCCACCTGCTTCGAGCTCGCGCCACCCCTTCTCGTTGGTGATGAGCTTGAGCCCCATGACGTCGCGATAGAACGTTGTCATCGCCTCGATCTGGTTGGTGAACAGAATCACCCGTGCCATTTTCATCATTTTCGTCGGCCTCTCCTAGCGTGGGCTACCACACGTCACGCGGAGGAGGTTCTGTTCTTAGCGTACCGCTCCGAGCGACAAGTCGCCGAGTACCGCGCCGGGCTTGATGAATCGGGACGCTTTCGCTGGGACGGACTCGATACTGAGGCGCGCCGTAACCCCCCCGTGCAAGTGGAGATTCGGGCTGAGATCGATACTGATGTTGCCGTTTTCGTCGGCACTTCCGGACCATTTGCCGCCATCGGAAAGCGCTGCGGTCACCGTGAGCCCGGCAAGTTGCGAAAGCTCACCGCAAGAGTGGACTGCAGGCGCCACGGTCGCGCGGGTTTCGGAAGGAAGCTCGACCGTCTCGGTCGTCGGCTTGCGTAGGCCCGCGATCACTCCGGCGATGATGGACGTGATGCCAAGGCCAATCGTCACAGCACCGACTTCTCGAAAGATGCCGGCAGGGCTGTTGCACTTGTCGCCCTCTTCGACGTTCCCTCCATCGCCACAGGAGACGGTGTCATCTTGGCCAGCCGAGGCTGCGTAGAGTCCGACTCCGGCCGCGGAGAGTACGCCACCGAGGACATAGGCAGTCGCGGTGTACGCGCCGTTGGCTCGGGTCTCCTTGACCTGCTCGCGGCGGGTGACCTGCGTCGTCTCGGTCTGGCAAGCGGCGGTGAAGGACAGTTTGCCGAGAATGCGATGCCCGTCCTGTTGCCACTCAGCGGACAGGGCATCGGCGTCCGGCCGGACCAATCGGAACCGCTGGGTAGTTGGCTCGACGCTGGTACGGAGCGTCGAGGTGGTCTTCGTGGTGCTGCACGCGGCCGTCGTGACAGCGAGCAAGAACGCAACGAGTCGGCTTGAAACGCGGGAGGACAGGTGGGACTGTGGGCTCATGGCGGCCTGGTCGGGTCGCCGCCGTGACCAGTTGCTGGGAAAAATGAACTGGACTGTCTTTTGTCGGGCCCTGGCCATGCGTGGCCCCCCCGGCCCCGGCCCAGGCCCAGGCGCGTCGGGTTCAATCGAAACGGGAGTAGGTTGGTAGGGTGGACGATTCGTCTTCACGTGTGGCGCAGTCGGAGCTGGTGAAGCTCCTGGCGGACAACGCCGCGGACATCATCTATCGCATTCGGCTCAAGCCCGAGCTCGCGTACGACTACATCAGCCCCGCGGTGGAGCAGAACCTCGGCTACTCGCCCGCCGAGTTCTATGCCGACGCGACCCTGGCCATTCAGACCATCCACCCCGACGACCGCGAGCGGGCGATGAATCCGCATGCGCCGCCGGCGACGCTGCGCAGCGTGCACAAGGACGGCTCTACCGTCTATTTCGAGCAGCGCCTGCGCCTGGTCCAGGACGACGAGGGTGAAGTGGTGGCGATCGAGGGCGTGTGTCGCAACGTAACGCCGCGAGTTGCCGTCGAGCAGGCGCTGCGAGGCTCGGAGGCGAACTTCCGCTCGCTGATCGAGCTCTCACCGATGCTGGTCGTCGTGCTGCGCGGACCGCTCATCGTCTACGCCAACCCGGCCGTGGCAAAGTTCATGGGGGTCGAGCGAGAGACTCTACTGGGCAGTCGAGTTCTC
>DATLIL010000625.1:0-6602 GCA_035539475.1 Polyangiaceae bacterium | reverse complement strand
AGAGGAGCTACCCATAGTACGAGAGGACCTGGGTGGACGAACCTCTGGTGTTCCGGTTGTCAGGCCACTGGCATAGCCGGGTAGCCAAGTTCGGAACAGATAACCGCTGAAAGCATATAAGCGGGAAGCTGGCCTCAAGATTAAGTATCCCTGCCGCAAGGCACTAAAGGCCCCTCGAAGACTACGAGGTTGATAGGCCAGGTGTGGAAACGCTGCGAGGCGTTGAGCTAACTGGTACTAATAGGCCGTGCGGCTTGACCTAATTCACTAAGGCAAACATTGTAGTTGGCGCCCGGAGCCCGGGCGACGCTCGGAGTTACTTCGATTGAAGTGCTCCTCGAGCGTGAGACGGATAGCGCAGTGTAACGTGAACGCTGCCTCCGCTAACAGGACGCCCAAAGATTTCCGGTGGCTATATCGAAGAGGCCATACCCGATCCCATCCCGAACTCGGAAGTCAAGCTCTTCGGAGCCGATGGTACTGCAAGGGTAACCTTGTGGGAGAGTAGGACGCTGCCGGGTTAATTCCCTAAAGCCGCCTAGCGCAAAACGCTGGGCGGCTTTCTTTTTTCCATGGTCTGGGACCGGTTCCAGGTTGCGCCCGGAGCGCTGCTTGCGCGCAATGCTCGTCGCCCTCGTTGGCGTTCTTGCGTGCAAGTTCCGGGAATCAAAGGATTTGAACTGAACTGGCGCCCTCGAGACACATGGGCTCGATGGCTCGTGCACGGACTGGTCGACTCTGGCTCGTTGGGCTCTTCGTCGGGTTCGCGTGTTCTGAAGTTCAGCCGGGAGCAGGAGCGCTGCCGGCGCCGGACGGAGATCCCGACGCGGGTGCGGTCGTCGATGACGCGGGGTTCGTCGGGGACGGTGCGGTGGATTCGGGTGACGCCGGGCTCGTCGAGCCGGCAGAGGACGGCGGCGATGGCGGCGACGTCGAGGTGCTCCCCACCTGCGAGGCGGGCCAGGTTTCGGCCGCGGTCCTTCCCACGACGGCTTGGCCGCTGGATGCCGATACCGTCGCGCTGTACGCGATGTCGAACGAGCTCGATGGCGGCGCCGGTGCTCTACACCTGAGCGGCGACGCCGAGTTCGTCAGCCCCGAGCTCGATTGGTCGTCCGCGGGTGGCAACACCGTGGCGCGCTTCTCTCCGTCCGGGCCGGGGCTGAGCCGGACTGGTCTCGTTCTGGGCAGCGAGTTCACGCTGGAAGCGCGCGTGCGCTGGAACGGCTTCAGGAACCGACCCTGCGGCGAGGTGACCCGGATCCTCGGACTGAGCCGCGGTGGGGACGGAGTCTTTCTCGAGCAGCCCTGCGGCATGGCGAGCGGCGCGCACGTGCGTGTCGGCGAAGCGAGCGAGCTGGTCAGCGCGGCCGAGCTCGACGACGTGATGGATCATCAGTGGCACGTGGTGCGCCTGGTGATCAGTGCCGGTGCGGTCAGCTTTTCGATCGACGGCGCCCAGCGCGGTGCCACGGCACCACTGAGCTCGCTGGACGCTGCGGATTGGAGCCTCGTGCTCGGTGACTATTTCGACGGCGAGATCGACCAGGTGCGGCTGAGCAGCGTGGCGCGGGCGGTGGGGACGCCAGCTCCGAATCTCGTGGCGCGCCCGGCGTACACCGAGCTCGAGGGCGCAGCGAGCAGCGCGACCCTCACGGCGACGATCGCCGGCAGCGGCAGCGTGGCGTGGGCCGTGCTGAGCGGTCCGGGCGATGTCGTCTTCGATCAACCCAACGCGCTGACGACGACGGCCACCTTCTGCCAGCCCGGCAAGTACGTCTTGCAAGCACTGGCTCACGAAGGCGATCAGGTCGTCGATGACTACGTTGTCGTGCGCGTGTGGCCGGAGGGCGGGCGGACGGAGCCTTACAAGACGCTGTTCGTCGGCAACAGCTTCTCGTTCTTCAACGGCACTGTTGCCTACCGCTACTGGGAGTTTGCCAAGCAAGCCGGCGAGAAGGTCGGCGATGCCTTCGCTGGTAATCCCCACGTCAGGCTGATCACGTCGCCCGGACAGAACTTTCGGTACCACTGGTTCCAGAACAACGAAAACGGGGAGTGCACCGACTGTCCCGACCACGTGTTGCCTGCTCCGCCCGCCGTGAACCTTACCGACTACGCTGGCTCGAACGCGCAAGACGTCGTCCGTGACGGCGACTGGGACGTCGTGTTCCTGCAGAATCACAGCACGGCGCCTGCGACCGACGTCGAGGGCTTCGTGCGCTACGGCAAGAAGCTCGATCGCCTGATCAAGCAGAGCGGCGCGCGCACGGTGTTCTACCAAACGTGGGCCTATCCGGGCGGCAGCAACACGATGAGCGTCGAGGAGACCATCCTCGCCAACTACGAGACGCTGGCCGCCGCGACCGGAGCGGCCCTCTCGCCCGTGGGACGCTGCTTTCGGGACGTCCGGGAGAACCACGATGGGTACGAGGCGTGGCCGGACGGCATCCTGTACACCGACAACTACCATCCCAACTCGTTCGGCACCTACCTGGCGGGCGCGATGCACTACGCCACCGTGTACGGCAAGAGCCCCGAAGGGCTCCTGCTCTATCCGGGCTCAGGAGACATTCCCGCTCCCGAAATCAGCACGGACACGGCGAAGGCCGATCTGATGCGAGCGATCGCTGCCGCACACA
This sequence comes from Polyangiaceae bacterium, assembly GCA_035539475.1. Taxonomy (GTDB): domain Bacteria; phylum Myxococcota_A; class Polyangia; order Polyangiales; family Polyangiaceae; genus PMG-095. The sequence continues at coordinate 3,960 of DATLIL010000625.1, read as the reverse complement.
TGCCCTGACCGAGTCAGGCGCCGTGCCAGAGCCGATCCATGGCCTGGAGGCGTTTCCAGAGATAGGCCGCGTAGGCCTGACGCTGGCGGGCGGGGGTTTCGAAGCTCAGCGCACCGAGCCACTCTTCCGGCAAGTCCTGGCAGACGGCGAGCAGCGCCTCGCGCGTGACGAGCGGGCGCAGCCGACCGTGCCATTGCCCAAGCTCGGCGGCGCGTGCGGCGAACAGATGCGTCACAGGCGGCGCGAGGTCGGCTCCCGGCGAGGCTTCGGTCACCAGCCAGTCGTGGTGGAAGGGGATTGCCGACGCGTGATCGATGGCGACGAGCGCGTGCCCATGGCGCAAGATGTTGGGGTTTTCACGCCGGCGATCGGGGTTCTGGAGCAGGACGTCGACCCAGAGGATGCGCATGGCAAAGTCGTCATCGGCGTGCTCGAGGTCGCGAGCGAGCGCCGGCGTTGCACCACGGAGCTCACGCACCCCCAGACAGAGTCCGGCGCCGCGCTCGGTGAACTCGCGCAGCTCGCTGTCGATGAACGCCACCGCCAGCGCGGGGTCGAGCTCGAGGGCCACGAGCTCGAGCGTCGGCAGCCCAGCCAGCGCAGCGATGGAGGTGCCGATCCACTCGGCCGCCAGCGCGCGCGGGCCCTCCGGACCGCCCACGAGCTTGAGCACGAAGCGTCCGGCGTCGCTCTCGACCAGCAGCGGGCGCGAGCTGCCGCCTTGAAGGACGCCCAGGACGCGATTCACGCTGAAGCGTCGGAGAACGCTCACTCGACTGGCATAGCAAAATGCACGGAGTAGTTGGCGTGATTGTGGCGGAAGGTGAGATCCACCGTTCCGCTCGTCCCCGGCCAAACCTTGTTCAGGGTGAGCTGGGCGTCGGAATCCTGCGAGCGGACGACCAGGCCTTCTGGCACGCCCGAGCCGCTCACCAGATCGTAGGCCGTGCGGTGCTTGAACGCGCCCTCCGTCACCGGCGTGACGATGGCGGACCCGCTGGTCACCTGGACCATGAGCGTCTCCTCGTCCTCGCCCACGAAGTCATCCGAGTCGCAGAGCTGCCCGCGCAGCCCCTCGACCTTGCCACCCTGAAAGCCAGCGCCGTCCTGGACGATGGCGTAGCGCACGACCAGAGCCACGCCGTCGGCCGGCGCCGATGCCAGCGTGATCACGACCGAGCTCTGCACGATCGCCGTGCTGGCGATAGTGAGCGGTGTTCCGTCGCCGAGAACCTCGAAGCCGCGTCCCTGGGCCCACTCGGTGTGGGCGACCTGGTGTGGCGGCTCGATGTTCTCGTCCCACACGAGCGGTGGATTGGGCACGTGGAAGTCCACGGTGATGACCGCGCCCGCCCGTGACGCTGCCGTCGGTCCGAGCGGCTTCCAGTCGACCTTCTGGTTCACCACCAGGTCGAAGACTTCGGCGTACTTGGCGCCGAGGCGCGCATAGCCTGGCGCCGTGAAGTGCAGCAGATCGCCGGCGTACTGGTACTGGTATTTCGGCCCCACGCAGATGATCTGACCGGGGTGGTCGTTGCCGGCTTGCCAGACCTGCACCGCGGAGCCCGCAGGCCCCGAGTCGATCGTGCTCTGCTGCGAGATGAGCAGCACCACGTCCTCTTGCTGGCCAGTGATGGCCTTGAGGTCGGTGTTGTAGTCGCTCCACAGCGTGTGCAGGCCGGCGCCGTAGGTCGCGTTCCCCGCGTCGCACTCGCCGTGAGTCAGGATGATGCCGCCGTAGCCGAACGTCTTGGCCTCCTGCTCTGCGAACGTGTTGAACACGCTGGCTTCGTTCAGGCTCGCCGGATAGGCGCGCTTGCCGCCAACCTTGTCGATGTCCGAGAGGCAGTGCCCGGACCAGCCGACGACGGAGTGAGCGGTAACGTAGCTGCTCTCGCCGCCACGCTGTTCCCACATCCCCGAGAGCGTGTTGGCCATCGCCGAGTGCGGCGTCTCGCCGTAGATGTTGTTCGGATATTGTCCGTCCTCGTAGCCGGCACCCGTGCCCGTGGAGGGAACGCGGATGGGCTCCGTCAGCGGCACGACGGACCAGTCGGGCGTCCCACCGCTGAACGGGTACTTGGGGTCGGGACCGTCGTCGACCAGCTTGAGGTTCTGGTACGGCTGCGTATCGCCGCTGTAGCCGGCCGAGACGCCGACCGACAGGCTCTGTCCGGTGCCGATCACGCCCACCCAGTCGTAGGGAGCCACGGGGGGCAGCGGGTCCGCGCCGCCGGCTCCAGCGGTCTCACCAGTTCCCGCCGTTCCGCCAGTGGCGAGGGTCCCACCCGAGGTGACGGTGCCGGCACTACTGCCCGCATTGCCCCCCGAGCCGCCGCCCGCGACCGGCGCCACGCCGCCTGTGCCCGCGCCCGTGTTCCCTGCTCCGCCGGAGGCAGGAATCGGCGTTTGTGACGGGTCGTTACTGCAGGCATGGATGACGGCGAGCACCGCCAAAGAAAAGCCGGCAATTCGCTTCTTCATCACCGAGGTAGTGTCGCTCGAGTGCGACAACCGACCAACAATCGCCTGAGTGCGCTTGCGGACGCCTGTCACCGGTCCCCCGGTAGTGGGCCGCGCGGAGCCTAAGGCCCTGTGAGCAACTCTTCGTGGACCCCAACTATGACGGTATCCTCCTGAACGTTGAGGTTTGCCACGGCGCCGTCCAGGGTCCGTCGAAATATGACGTGATCGACACCTTGCGACCCCGTCTGAAAGAGTGCGCCCGACGGGTCGAGTACTCCGTCGTGTGCGGTGACGTCCGTGGGCAGGTCCGGATACACACCGAGCATGGTCGCCATACCGCTTGGCTCAATCTCCCAAAGTTGGTCCTCGCCGTAGTCGTCACGGATAGCGAGCAAGAACTTGTCTGGTTGCACGGCGCGTGACGCCATCTGCGAGTGAAAGACTGGCAGGCCTACGATTTCTGTCGTTGCTCCGGTCTTGAGATCGACGACGAGATCTTCGGTAAGACCATATCCCCCGTATCCGAGGTGCAAGAGCAGTTCGTGGGTGGCGATATGGCTGTAGACGAGGTTGCCGTCCGCATCCAACCAGTCGATTGAAACCGAAGTGTCGCTGCACACGAACAGGTGCTTACCTTCGGGGCTGGCGAGAAACCTCGTCGCGCGATCCGCACATGGACTCTCGAGGACCTCATCGTTCACGAATAGGTCGTGCAGGTTGAGTGTCGGCTCCTGGTACGTGTATTCACACTCGTCGCATTCGTATTGGTGGAGCTCGCCCTCGAGCAAGTAGAGGACCCGACCGTCAGGGGCGAGCTGGATCGCGTGGCCATCACAGTCGATCGCGGCGGTGGCGATGTGACGACAACTGGGGTGGCTAATCAGCGTGTCACAGCCGGTGCGCGGCCCCATCACGTAGACCTCATGGGGGTTCAGGGTGTCGCCCGTGAGACACCCGTCTGGGATGTCGATGATTGGGTCGGGATCAGCGCCGCTGGAACCGGCAGTTGCTTCGGCTCCCGCCTCGCCCCCCGTGACATCCTCGGTCCCACCTTCGCCCGCCCGCACCGGGTCCGTGACGTTGCCGTGGCCCCCGTCACCCGGTCGAGAGAACCTGGAAACCGAGGCCGGACGCTCGTCCTCGCCGCAAGCACCCACGGCGCCGCATAGACCCAACGCCAACCAAGCCCAAGCACTCCACTTCATGCCGTGACGACGGTACTTCCTTCGAGCTCGGCGTTCAAGACGCCCCGCAGCGCTACTCGACAAGCTACGTGAGCTCACGCCCTTTCGCACGAGGTACTGGCGCACGGCTTCGGCGTGCTGCTGGCGCATGGCGGACGTTGACGTCGCGCGGTCCAGTGTCGTCGGGCCTACAGTGAACATGAAAGTCCCAGCTTTCCCCGACTTTCATGCGTCGACTCGAGAGCTCAACGGTTCTGGGTTATATGGCCCAGGTGCTACGACGGTATTCGCTTCGTCGCCCGCTCTGCGC
>DATLIL010000624.1:0-2101 GCA_035539475.1 Polyangiaceae bacterium | reverse complement strand
ATCACAAAGGAGGAAACGGGTTCGACTCCCGCCGCCTCCACTATACTTTCGCGTAGTTGCTGCCGAATCTTGGACTTGGTGCCCACCTGGTGCCCAGCGCGACGGACTACGCCATCCACGGCGACCGCTCGGGGTACGCCTCGATCTCGCGCAGCAGCCACCACAGCGGCGGGCCCTCGCCGGCTGCAAGGGAGAGCGAGCGGAGCCAGAGGAGCACGAGGAGTGGCATGCCGAGGGTGTCGGCGGAAGGGGTGAGCGGTTTCCCCTTTCCGGATCGCGGGGAGTTGGATAGGGTTGTGGCTGCTGCTCGCAATGCGGGCCGTCGAACGTCGGACGATAAGAGCGCTCTACACTGGTGGGGCGTGGCGTGACAGCGTGGAGAGACACGCGAGCTTCCTATGAGCCGCGCAACCGTCTACGCAAACCGAGGCCGCACGCCGCGCAACTGCTACACGTGCGACGGAGTGTACGCGTGCCGCTGCGACAAGATCACGCTACGTGCTGCCAAGCGTGGAGCGAAGGCGACGTGGTCGAGGCAGGTCGCCGATGAGAGCGCGCCGTGCTGCAACATGATCAGCAGCGGCCACGCGCCGCGGTGCGACGAGCACGACTAACGCCGGCCCGCGCTCAGGCGGACCGATGAGCGCAAGCGGTCCAGCGGCTCTGGGGCATCCCGGGCCGTTGGGCTTTTCGGGCTACCGTTGAACAGTGCGCAGCACCCGAATCCGCCACGCTTCGTTCCGCTTGCCGCGCCACGTCCGGCCGTCGCCGGCCGGGCCGGGGCCGCGCTTGATCGCAGGCCGCGTGCTCGCCTGGCACTGCACGGTCATGTAGTCCGCATACGTGCGCGGCGGCGGTCGCTCGGGCGGCACCTCGACAGCGATCCAGATGTGGCCAACGCGGAGTCGCTCGGTCCTGTTGCCGTCGTCGTCGATGTCGTCCACGTCGCGGATCGACGGCAGCACGAAGAAGTCGCCGACCCGAATATCGTCGTCGGGGACGATGCAGAACCGCTCGCCGCGCCACTCGGCCTCCTCGATCATGCTGTCCGTGTTGATCGCATCGACGACCGTGGCCTTCGGGTTGCCGCGGTTGAACCCCTTGACCGTGCGCGGCTCCTCGTATGACAGCGACCAGGCGAGCCCGACGCAGTCATAGCCGGGCGCCGACATCGTGCCGTTGGCCAGTCTGACCTTGGTCGGCCCTCGGTGGTTGCCACCGCCGAGGACGTACGGCCACTTCGTGCCGACCATCGACAGCGCGCGAGCGACGGCCTCGAGGGGCGACCTCACAGCCGCCCCCGCAGGAAGCCCCTCTCCAACTCGTAGCCGAGCATGAACAGCGCGCCGACAACGAGAAACACGTCGGCGACGTTGTCACCTGGCCGCGCAGCCTCGCTGGCGCACCACCACACGATTAGAACGTTCGCGATGAGATTGAACCAGCGCATCACCTCTTCCTCCTCGCATCCCCCAACCCGCCCTCTCGCTGTCCTCTGCGCCGCGCGCTCTCGACCTGCGGGGAGACGGGTTCGTCGTTGGGGCGGATGGGCTGCGAGTCGACGGTGATGATGCCGTCGAGGATGTCGACGCGGTGAGCAGGGGCGCCGAGGCATTGCGAGCACGACGAGGGAGAGCCGTGGAGCGAGCGGGGGCAGGTCATGCGAGCCACCTCAGCGCCGTGCCGTTGATGGCCACGTGCATGACGTTGTCCGCGATGATGAGCAGCCACACCGCAAGCCACGGCGGTCGGGCGGTCGGATAGCCGGTGCCGGCGCAGTCGCGCCACGGGCGGCGGCCGGGCCACGGCCAGTTCTTCGCCCAGCACACGAAGCGCGCGAGGCGCCAGCGGTCGATTGCGAAGTGAGTTCCGACGATGACCGCGAGTGCAAGCCACGAGGTGGTCAACAACAGGAACGGCAGCGCGTACGTCATGGCGTGGATGGCCGCGGCGAGCGAGCGCTTCGTCTTCTCGTTGGCCATCCAGTCGGACTGGATGACGTAATCGCCGACGGCATGCGCCAGCAGCTGGTCGGCGGTGATCACGCCTCCGCTCCCATCTTCAGCACGACCGGCACGCAGTAGCACTTGCCGCCCTGCCA
>DATLIL010000623.1:0-2252 GCA_035539475.1 Polyangiaceae bacterium | reverse complement strand
GGGGGTGGTCTCTTCAGTCATTGGTGTCGCCTCCCTTGGGCGAGGGCAAGAGTCGGGTCTTGAGGTTCGCGATCCGGAAGCCGGACCGCGTGAACGCGGCGCGGAGGTCTCGGGAGGCCAACCGCGCATGGGTATGCACCGTCTCGTAGCGGAGGCCAAGCACGGCGGCGGCCGCCTTGTAGCTGAGCGATCCTTCGCCGAGGAGGAGAAAGACCTCGCGTCGCCGCGGAGGCATGGCGGCCAACGTCGCGTCGAACACCGCTTCCATCGCCGTCTCAGTTGACGCTTCGAACGCGAAAGCCCGCACCGCCTGCTGGTCCAGCTCAGCCTCGGCGTCGTCCAGCGAGACGAGGCGACGGTTCTTCCGCTTCTTCCGCTTCAGCGCCCGGATGGCGTGGGTGACGGCGCCGAAGGCGTAAAGCTCGGTTCGCTTCTCATATGAGAGCGACGGCCAGCGAATCCATAGTGAGGCCATGGCGTCCCCCACCGCGTCGAGCGCGTCGTCTCGGTCAAGGAAGCGTTCCGCGTGATCGACGAGCCGCGCATGCAGGCGTCCGTAGAGCTCGCTGAAGCTCTGCACGTCATCCGCCAGTGTTGCCCAGGCCGGTTGCGGCGCCTCGCCGACCCGCAGCGACGTGGCCGTGCCTTGTTGGGGTGAGCGATCGTAGCGTACGAGTCGCATGGGAGTGGGGTTCCTCTTGGCTCGGTGAATTTCGGAACGAGTGCCTCTACTCCTATATGTCAAAAGTGGGCAAAACTGGTGAATGCCGGATTGGCGGTTCGAAATCGGCCATTCAGGCATTCACCAGTTTCGGCCCTTTTTGACATATACCAGTAGAGGGGTCGAGCTGCGAGGCGTGAGTCCACCACCGACGACCCCGAGCCGCAGGCGGAGAGTGTCGAGTTCCTAGCCGCTAGTCGCGAGAGAAGTACCGCAAACCCCAATTGCCGAGCAATGAACCGCGAGTCGCGCGCCGTGAATCGCGACTCGCCATCGATGAACCTCCCTTAGCGAGCTGTGACGCAGGACTCGCGTGCTGTGAGCCGAGTCGAACGCAGTCGCAATCGAGTTGAGCGGACTTGCAATCGAGTTGAGCGGGCTCGCAATCGAGTTGAGCGGACGATGAGCCGAGTTGAGCGGACGATGAGCCGAGTTGTGCGACCAGCGAGCCGCTTGAAATGAACGATGAGCCACGAGTAGCGGACTGCGAATCACGAGTAGCGAACCATGACCAACGACTCGTCGACCCGAAACGACATGCGGCGAACCAAGAACCACAACGAGCGGGCCATGAGCGACGAGCAGCGGCCAATGCGCTGTGCTTAGCAACCGATGAGCAGCGACGAGCGAGCGATGAAGCTCATCGAGAAGACCGCGAGGCAGGATCAGAAGAAAAAAACGCAGGCACAGCAGACGATGACGCAGACACAGCAGACGATGACGTCGAATACGCGCCGCCGCTCGTGAAGGACGCACACGGGCGGTGTTCCCCGGGGGCCGGCGACGGGCACGCTGAGCTACGCGAGCGCGCGCGAGATGCTGGAGGACGTGGTGCAGCGGACGCGCGGGTACGCCGGCACCCAGGTCTCGGGCCGCGACCTGAGCCGCTCGGAGGTTAGGCGACAAGCGGATCAGATCGCGTTACCCTTCGACCGGCACGTGCGCCTCAGCGCACCAGCGGCTTGAACTTGATCCGATGCGGCTGGTCCGCATCCGCTCCCTTCCGTCGCCTTAGATCCTCGATGTACGCGCCGTAGTTCCCCTCGAACCACACCACTTCCGAATCCCCTTCGAACGCCAGGATGTGCGTCGCCAACCGGTCCAGGAACCACCGGTCGTGCGAGATCACCACCGCGCACCCCGAGTAGTCCGCCAGCGCCTCTTCCAGCGCGCGCAGCGTGTCCACGTCGAGGTCGTTGGTCGGCTCGTCGAGAAGCAGCAGGTTGCCGCCGCTCAGCACGGTCTTCGCCAGGTGCAGGCGGTTACGCTCGCCGCCTGATAGCACTCCGACCTTCTTCTGCTGGTCGGTGCCCTTGAAGTTGAAGCTGCTCAGGTACGCGCGGCTATTCATCTCCTTCTTGCCGACGACGATCAGCTCGTTGCCGTCGCTGATCTCCTCCCACGCTGTCTTCTTGGGGTCGAGCGTGCGCGACTGGTCGACGTACGCGAGCTTCACCGTCTCGCCGACGATGAGCGCGCCGCCATCCGGCTCTTCCTGGCCCGTGATCATGCGGAAGAGCGTCGTCTTGCC
>DATLIL010000622.1:0-8541 GCA_035539475.1 Polyangiaceae bacterium | reverse complement strand
GCTGAGCCTGCTCTGTCTTGGCGGCTTCGGCAGCGAGCTCGTGGGCGTTGCGGGCCTGGGCGGCAACCACGTCTCCTGGCGCGGCAGCCTGCGTCTCGCGCACGAGCTCGAGCTCTGGGGCGGTCCGCGCGGGGTCCGGCTATACCCTGCGCTCGGCTGGTCGCTGCAGTATCTGGCTCCGGTCGGCGATTTCGCTGACTGGTGCGATCGCTACGACGTCGACGCCTGCAGCGGTTTCGCCAGCGGAATCGAGCTTGGTGGAGGCGTGCGTCAGTCCTGGCTCGGCATCGAAGCCATCGTCGGCTTCAACGATTTGCCTGTGCTGACGCTCAGCGCGACCGCCACCTTCGATCTGTTCGGGAGCCGCCCGTGACGAGGCTGGCGGCGTTTTCGCTCCTGGCGCTGCTGGCGGGTTGTGACCCGGAGGGGCTCGGCCGCCCGAACCCGAACTTCCTCGTCATTGGCCATCGCGGCGCGCCGCGCAGCGCTGCCGAGAACACCCTGCCGTCATTCGAGATCGCGACTGCCCTCGGCGCCAACGCGATCGAGACCGATCTGTGCCTGACCAAGGACGGCGTGTTCGTGCTCTGGCACGACCGCGATCCGGACGACGCCGTCGCGCTGGTCCGACAGACCGGCGTCGAGGGGCAAGCCTTCATCCCGCTCGTCCCGCCCGTGGGCTCGAGCTCGCGCAAGCCGGTCGACGAGCTCACGCTGGAGGAATTCAGGGCCAACTACGGCTACGGTGACGTCTCCGGCAACAACAACGAGCTCGCCTGGATCCCGACGTTCGCCGAGCTTTTGACTTGGGCAGGTGGGCGTCCCGAGCTCTCCGCGATCTACCTCGACGTGAAGCTTCAAACCTCGCAGGCTGCCGAGGTCGGCGCGCTGCTCGCCGAGCTCGACGCGGCCATCGCCGCCGACGCGGGGCTCGCCGGAGTGCGCTTCTTCGGGCTCAGCGTGCACCCGGCGGTAGTGAGCGCCATGGCGGCGGAACGCGATCGACTCGGGCTCGACCAGCTGCGCGTGGTGCTCGACACCGAGGGGCTCGGCGCGCTCGACGCCACGCTCGATCTCGGGCTGCGCGACGTCAGCATGGGCATCGTGCCCGACGTCACCTGGGGTGACTTCAAGGAAGAGGTGGCCGACGCGGTGGACGCCCGGGAGCGAGGCAGCATCGACAGCGTCACGGTCTGGACCTTCAATCGCGAGATCCAGCTGGCCGAGCTGCTCTACTACTCGGTCGACGGCATCATGACCGACGACCCGGGCACGCTGTACGTGATCTGGCAGGACACGCTCGAGTGAGCGCCTGCCGTCACGCCGGCAGCAGGTCGATCACTGCGTCGCGCAGCAGCGCGTAGCCAGAAGGCGTGAGGATCGACTCGAGGTGGAACTGCACGCCGAGGAAGGTCGGCCCACGAAGGGCGTGGATTTCCTTGGTCCTCGGATCGCTGGCCACCGCGACGCCGTCGAGCTCGCGCTCGGCCATGCCGCAGAACGTGTTGTAGAAGCCGACGCGCTCGGCGCGGCCGAAGTAGTCGATGTGCTCCTGCGTGCCCTGGAACGGCAGGTCCTTGCGCGCCACACGTAGCCCGAGCACGCGGCACAGGATCTGGTGGCCCAGGCACTCGGCCAGGAACGGGCGCTTGCTCGCGATCAGCCGCTCGACGATGCCGCGCACCTTGACCATCTTCGGGTCGCTCTCGTCGTTCGGATCGCCGGGGCCGGGCCCGACGATGGTGAGGTCGGTGGGCAGGTCGAAGTCGTAGTCAGCGAAGCTCACCAGCGTCACCACCGCGCCCATCTGCTGGAGCATGCGCTTGAGCATCACCGAGAAGCTGTCCTCGTTGTCGATGATGACGATCTTCTTGTCCTTCAGCGCCGGCACGGCGTTGAAGTCGAGGTGCTGCGGCTCGAACCAGAAGCGCGAGAGGAAGTTGTTGCGCCGGTGCAGCCGCACGTGGATTTCTTCTGGATCGATCTGCGGCAGGATCTTGTCGGCGTGGCCCCGGCTGGGTGGCATCGAGGCCAGGGACGTCTGGCGCACGGCGTTGAGCAGGCCGGCGATCTTGGCCTCCGTCTCCGCGACCTCGTCGGCTGGCTTCGAGCGCCTGACCAGCGTCGCACCCACGCGCGCTGTGGCCTCGCCGTTCTTGTCGATGGCAAAGGTGCGGATGGTGATCGGGGCGTCCATGGTCGCGTCGCCGTCGGCGTCGCGTCCGAGCAGCATCACCGCGGCGCCGTAATACCCGCGCGACGCCGGCTCGTAGCTCTCGATCACACGAAACGCGCTCTGCAGCGGGCTACCGGTGACGGTTGGCGCGTACATGCCGCCGCGGAACAGCGAGATCGGGTCGCGCTTGCTGTGACCGACCAGCACGTACTCGGTGTGCATCAGCCGCGACATCTCCTTGAGCATCGGACCGATCACCGTGCCGCCGCCCTCGCACAGCTCGGCCATGATCTTGAGCTCCTCGTCCACGACCATGAAAAGCTCGTAGATCTCCTTCTCGTCTTCGAGGAACGAGAGCACACCGGCGCGACAGTCCGCGGCGGTCGCGTACTCGGACTTGCGGAAAGTGCCGCTGATCGGGTTCATGCGCACCTCGCCCTTGCGCGACGAGATGTGTCGTTCGGGGCTGGCGCCGACGAAGAACTGTTCACCGTCGTAGAACAAGAACGTCCAGTACGCGCCAAACTCGTGGATCAGGAGCGAGCGGAAAAGACTCTGCACCTGCGCGGGCTCGAAGTTCGGCAGCTGGAAGGTGCAGGCGCGCGGGATGACGAAGTTCGAGCCCTTACCGGTGCCGATTTCGTCCCTGAGGATGCGCGTGATGATGTTCTCGTACTCGGGCGCGTCGATGTCGAAGCGGAAGTCCTTGAGCTCGAGCGCCAGCTTGGGCCAGCCGTCGATCACTTCCTGCACGGAGACGTACGACTGCTCTTCGATCTGCAGCGTCACGATGGGCTCGCCGCCGTCCCGCACCGGAAAGCCGCGCTCGCGCGCCTGACAGAAAGGAACGAGCGAGACGGAGTCGAAGCACTCCTGGGCCGGCTTCCCACTACGAAGCGGGACGTCATCCAGGTTGCGCAGGCGCGTGACGTTGCCCCGCAGCACCAGGATCCGATCCTCGTCTCGGCGTCGGATCAGGCAGAAAGGGGCGTCTCCAATGACCAGCATGGCAATGGGCCGCTATACCACACGCCCGCTCGGTCGGGGCTCGGCGCGGCATTTACATTTACGGGCTACTGCTCGGGCTTGGGCTTCTTCTCGAACGGATGAAGCGACCTCAGCACCTCGATCAGCTCCAGCCTGCGCTCGGGCGGTGCGTCGTCAGCCAGCGCTCCCGCGACGAGAACGTCTTTGGGTAGACGCACGTGGTAGAAGGTCGCCGGCTTCTTGCGGAGCTCACCGCGGCCGGTGCCGATCTTCACGTCCAGGTGGTCCGCGCCGTACTTGCCGCTGACGAGCTCCTTGTCCCAGCTGACCTTGCCCTTGTGATCGAAGCCGGCGCGGTTCGACCAGAAGTTGACCGAGCCGTCGATCACACCGCCCATGAAGTCATGCATGAAGGCGGCGGCGAGACCGTCAGCGCTGGTCACCGTGACGAGGCCCGCGTTGCCCTCCGTGTACGCCTTCCAGCCTTTGGGCACGCCTATCGTGGTGCCGCGTCCACCGTAGGTGGCCTGTGCGCGCGTGCCGCCTGCAAGCGAGGCCTCGCCGTCGAACAGCTGTGCCAGCGCTGGAGCCGCGGGTTCCGGCGCTGCACTCGCTGCAGGCGCTGCGCTGGGTGCGCTTGCCGCGCTCGCCGTTGCGGTGGCTGCTGCCGCCGTCACGGGTGGAGCTGCCGCCCGAGGCGCGCTGCTCGGGGCCACGTATTCGCGAAGGATGTCCTTGGCGTGCTCCTTGGCGTCGCAGCCGACGAGCACGAGAGCGATCCAATACACACGCAGACCGAGACCGTCCTGCATCGCCTCCGCCTTTCGATCCCTCAGCCTAACAGAGGCTCTCAGAACCAGAAATACAAGTCGGCTGTCGCGCCCCAGCTCAGCGGCGTGAGGCTCGAAACTTCGGTCCCGTCGAGCACGATCGAGGGCCGCACCACATTCACTGCCGCCTCGGGGCCCATGGCAAAGGAGAGCTGATCGGAGTGCCAGGCGAGGCGCAGGCGATAGACGAGGGCGAGCGCGAACACGGTTTGCGCCTGCGGATTGAAGCCATCGCGCGTCGCGGCACGGAAGTTACCGAGCGCCGTGCCGACGCCCGCCTCGATCGAGAAGGGACGTGGCAGGAGCATGTAGTCGACGTAGCCACGCGCGCGGTACGAACGGAACTCGACCACCGGGTAGTGATCCTCGATGCGCGATTGTCCCGAGGCGCCGAGGGTGCCGCGCCAGCGACCGCCGCGTACGGAGAAGCCGACTGTAAGCCCCAGGCTCGCAGCGTTCGGGCCATCCCAGAACTCGGCGATCCCGCCGAGCGTCAGACCGAGCTGAGCCGCTTCCTCCTCGTTTACTGGTGCGGGAGGCGGAGCGATGGGTTGAGTTTCCACGCGCTCACCCTGCTCCAACAAACCGTCGAGCGAGGAGATCACGCGGTCGGCGGCGCTCGAGGCGGGCTTCAGCGGCAGCTCGAGCCGCTGGATCAATCCCTGGTCGCGCGGCTTCCACTCGAGCGAGATGGTCTCGGGACTGCAGTCGACGAGAAGGTTGCCCTGGCGCTTGCGCAGAGAGAGCTCGAGCAACACTCGAGCCTCGAGCGCTGCCGCCGACTCCGGGTCGGTGAGGAGCGCAGAACAGCGCACATCCACCTTGCTGCTATCGGCGGGCTGCGCATGGCACCACGTGCCGGCGAGTGCTAGCTGAAAAACAGCCAGCCAGGCGAGCACACGCGGCGTCATCAGGGCGCGTATTATGGTCCAGGGCGATATCCTGTCGCCAGGAAGCTCGAAGATCTGGCACACTGGCCGAACTCAGCGAATTAAATCGCTCGACCGCCCATTTCGCTGCGCCTAACCGTCGTTACCCCGTTCCTACCCGTTTTTTTCCGCTGATTCTGCTGCATGTCGAATCTTCCTGCTTTGGAGATGAGCGCCGAATCAGACGCCCCGTCGAAAGCGGCGGTGGCGGGTGATCCCCGGCTGCAGATTTTCAGCTTGACCTGCCGCCACGTGCGCAAGCTCGTGGGCGTGGGGGCGCACGACTATGACGATATCGTGCAGGCCGCCGCCGAGCGCGCCTTGCGCGACCTCCCCAAGTACGAGGGACGTTGCAGCCTCTCAACGTGGGTGTTTCGGGTGTGCTACTCGGCGCTGATTGACCACAGGCGCATTCATCGGCGCTGGCTGACCCGATTTCGGCTGTCACCATCACACGAGCTCAACGACGCTCTCTCGGTCAATCCGGCGGCAGAAAAAGCGCTCGAAACCGTCGAACGCAACGCCCGATTGCAAGCGGTGTTGCAGCGAATGAGTCCAAAGAGGGCAAGCGTCGTGATGTTGCACGACCTGCAGGGGATGCCGGTTGCAGCCATCGCAGAAGCACTCGGCATCAACGATCTCACGGTTCGATCGCGTCTACGCGATGGTCGCAAGGAGCTCGCGCGTCGGTTAAAACGCGATCCTTACTTCGGCGACCAGGCTTGCAGCACCAGGGAGCCCATCCCATGAGTGTTTGTGAGTCCACACGAAATCTGGCGATCGAGAGCCTGCATCAAGGCGCCGAGCTGTCGGGCGGCCATCTGGGCCACCTCGAGAGCTGCGACGATTGCCGCTCCTTCATGGAGCGTACGCGCCGCATGAGCGCACTGGTCTTCGCCGACGAGCCGACGGCTGCGGAAGTCCTCCGCCTGCGCGTGCGGCTCGGGTCCGGTATCGCCGGCATGGGCAGCACTCGCCCCCCGTACCGACGCCGCCCGGCCTGGCAGTTCGCCTTTGCTGGTGGGTTCGTCCTCTTGTCGACCACCGCCGTCGTGGCAGCCACGGGCAATGGCGGTCGGTTCCTGGAGGCGGTCGGGCTTCAGCCCGCTGCCGAAACCACTGCTGCCCCGGTGCCCAAGGCGCCGAAGCACGTCGTGAAGCGACACGCACCTGCAGAGGTGCCGCCCGCGCCGGTGGAAGAACCCGTGGCGGCGCCGAGCACCGAGCCAGTGGAGCGCATCGCTCCCGTCGCGCGCGTGCGTGCCACCGAGTCGAAGCGGAAGGCGGAAGCCAAGTGGGCCGACGTGGCCAAGTCGCTTCGTTCCAAGAACTACGATCGGGCGCAGCGCTCGTTGAACGAGCTCTCGCAGAGCGGCGACGCTGTGGAGCGCGATACGGCGCGGCTGTCGCTGGCGCAGCTCTGGCTGCAACAGGGCAAGACGGCGCAAGCGCGGCAGCTGTTGCGCGAGCTGTCGGCGTCTGGTTCCAGCCCCTTCATTCGCAAGCGCGCGGGTGAGCTATTGCCGTGAGTCGTAGTCAGGCGTGGTGGACGGCGGCTACGCTGCTCTACGCCTGCACGAACGAGATGCGGTTCGCGGCGATCGAGAGCGAAAGCTCGATCGTCGCAGGCGGCGGTGTCGGCGCGAGCGCGGGTTCGTCACCCATCGACGCGGGCCAGGCAGGCCTGGCCACCGCGGGCGTGGGGGCAGGCGCAGGCCCAGCTGCTGGCGTGGGCGGCGCAGACAACGCTAGTGGCGCCGCGGGCGCCGGCGCCGGCACGGCAGAAATCCCGCAACCCATCGGCCCGACCGGCCCGTTCGTGCTCACGCTCTCGCAAGAATGCGACGGTGAGCTGGGCCCGGACTGGATCACCAAGTGGGTGCCGGAGCCCGACGCGCCAACCGATCGCACCATCGGTCACACCAGTGAGTACGTCTCGGACGCGAACGTCAGCGTCGTGGGTGGACTCTGCATCATCGTCGCCGAGCACGTGGCGTCGCCGCCGGAATTCGAGCGCCCTTACACCTCGGGCACCATCAATACGGCCGACCACTTCGTGCAGGGACTCGGCTACTTCGAGGCGCGCTTCAAGTCCGTCAGCGGGCAAGGTGTGTGGGCGGATTGGCGCTTGCGGACCACCAGTGGCTGGCCGCCGGCGATCGACGTGGCAGGAGTTTACGGTCGCGATCCCACCACCGTCGTCATGGCGAACTATTGGGGCCTGAAGTATCCGGACCACCAGTCGTACATTGCCGAGTACCCGTCGGGGCAGGACCTCAGCGCGAGCTACCACGTGTTCGGCGTGGAGCGCACGGCGACCGAGCTGGTCTGGTACGTCGACGGCGTCGAGCGTGCGCGCACCACCGACGGCGCCGATCAGCAGGATCCGCGCTTCCTGTCGCTGGCGATCCTGGTCGGGAAGACCGGCGCCCAGCCGGAAGCAGCGCCTGCCGACAACTCGATCTTTCCCATGGAGATGGCGATCGACTGGGTCCGGGCCTGGCAGCGCGAGTAAGTTGCTTTACGAGCGAGCCCGGCACTGCTTAGTGTCCCGCCCATGCGCATCAGGAACGCATGGACACTCGGGATCTACTCGACGCTCGCGGCGATCTTGCTGCCCTCGCTTGCTCGAGCGCAAGCCGGGGACCCTACGGGCGCACCGCCGCCCGACGCCGCCGCGCTGGTGTCGGCGCCGAAGGCCGGCGCTGCTGCGCCTGAAATAGAAAAGGAGCTCGACGCGACGACGGTGTCGCTGGCGGCGGGCGGCATGATGACGACCGGCAACTCGCGTCAGCTCGCCGCCACGGCCAACGGTGCGGTCGAGACGCGCTTCGGCGCCAACGGCATCGGCTTCTCGCTGCTCGGAAACTACGCGCGCGGCGCGGCCGAAGGTGAGCCCACCGAGACCACGGCCGAGAACATCCAGGGCCGCCTGCGCTACGACCGCTACCTGATCGATCGGCTCAGCCTGTTTCTGATCAATACGGGCCGGCGCGATCGTTTCCAGGGCCTGGATTTTCGCTACAACCTCGATCCCGGCGTGAAATACGTGTTCGTCCAGGAGCCGTCGACGTCGCTGTGGGGCGAGCTCGGCTACGACTTTCAGTACGACATTCGTCGTGACGACGCGCGCGTGGTGCTCGACGCCGACGGAAACCCCGTGATCGGTCCGTCGGGTGAGCCGGAGCTGGTCGACAAGACGGCCACGGATCACTCCGCGCGTGCGTTCCTCGGTCTTACCCACGCGTTCAACGCGGAGGTCACGTTCGCGGCGGGCGTGGAGTACCTGCAGAGCTTCGTCGACAGCGAGCGCGCACGCCTCAACTTCGACGCGCTCCTGGCAGCTCAGCTCGGCGGCGGTCTGGCCTTTGGTCTCGGCTTCGGCGCGCGC
This sequence comes from Polyangiaceae bacterium, assembly GCA_035539475.1. Classification (GTDB taxonomy): domain Bacteria; phylum Myxococcota_A; class Polyangia; order Polyangiales; family Polyangiaceae; genus PMG-095. The sequence goes on along the minus strand of DATLIL010000622.1, from coordinate 228 downwards.
TACGACAACGCACCGCTGCCCGGCAAAGAAGAGCTCGACACCACGACAACGGTGAGCCTCATCTACGCCTTCAGCAGCATCGCCGAGCCCAGGGCGGAACCCGAGCCGGTGTCGCCGCCCTGCCCGAGGTGCCCCGAACCGGTAGCTGCGCCCGCGCCCGCCCCTGCTCCAGCAGCGCCGGCTCCCTTGCCGGCGGAGCCCGCGCCCGTCGAGCCGCAGCCATTGCCG
>DATLIL010000621.1:0-4755 GCA_035539475.1 Polyangiaceae bacterium | reverse complement strand
GAAGAACGCTGCGGGGATATTGAACTCGAGGTCGGTGATCAGCATCGCGCCGCTGAAGCCCAGCACCAGGGCGAACACGCCGAGCACGGGCATGATCAGGATCGAAGCGATCAACCTGGGCCAGACCAGCTTCTTCAGCGGGTCGGCGCCCAGCGCACGAATGGCGTCGATCTGTTCAGTGACCGCCATGGCCCCCACTTCGGCCGCCATGCCCGACCCGATCCTGCCGCCCACGATCACCGCCGTCAGCGTGGGCGCGAGCTCGCGCGCGAACGACAGCGCCACGACGCGCCCGGTGTACTCCATGCCGCCGAACTTGCGCAGGCCGAAGGCGAACTGCACCGCCATGACCATGCCGATGAACACGCTGGTGACGACGACGATGCCGACCGAGGCGACGCCCAGCGACTCGAGCTGGGTCAAGATGGCCTTGCCCTCCAGCGGACGACGGAAGCCCGCGCGCACGGCGCCCACGGCCATGTCGCTGACTTGACCCACGTGACCGAGGAAGCGCAGCGCGCGATGCCCGGCGCGCTCGAAGAAGCTGAGCGGCCGCACGGGAATGCGCGGCATCAAGCTCGGCCTGCTGAGCGGCCCCCCTCCTCCTTCTTCGCCGGTAGTGTGCGTCGTCATCTTGGTCACGACATGGTCGAGAAGCCCTGGACGAAGCGCTCGAAGCCATTCACTCCGGCGCTATCGCTGGCGCCGATGAGCATGAAGTCGTAGACGCAGCCGTCCTTCTTCAGCACGTAGACGAGGTAGTGCATCGGCACACCGTCGAGCTTGGCGCTGAGCTCGGTCCGTAGCGCCTCGCGTCCGTCGAGCTCGGTCACCTTCTGCGACAGGAGCTCGCGCTCGGTGAACTGCAAGAACAGGTGATGCGTGAGCGCCGAGAGCGGGACGTCGTCGCCGTCGAGCCCGCAACGACCGGAGAGCGCCACCGTGGCCGCGCTCGACCTGTCGCGGTAAGCCACCAGTGCGCCGTCGACCTCGATCGGTTGCCAGCTCTCGGGCACCGGTCCAACCCGGAACGAGAGGTCGTCCTTGTGGTAGACGCGACCATCGAAGGCCGGCCCGCCGCAGCCCGTGAGCAGGGCGACCAGGATTGAGAATAAAGCCAGGGGAAGACGCACCGAACGCCCTGTTTAGCAGACGACACGGCGGTCGGGCCAGGAACCCCCCGGTTCGACGCGCAGCGCCGCTGTACTAGCTTCCCGGACGACCCATGTTGCCGATCGGCGACCGCAACCCCTCGCGCACGACGCCGTTCGTGAATTATGCGCTCCTGGCGCTGAACGTGGCCGCCTTCCTGGCGCAGTCCTGGCTGATGCTCACCGGCGGCGAGGCCTGGGTCGTGCCGGGTTACGGCCTGGTGGCCACGCGCTTCTTTTTCGACCCACTCGGCGAAGCCTTCACGCTCTTCAGCAGCATGTTCATGCACGGTGGCTGGGTGCACCTCGGCTTCAACATGCTGTTCCTCTACATCTTCGGCGACAACGTCGAGGACGCGATCGGGCATCGTCGCTACCTGCTCTTCTACCTCGCCTGCGGCGTGGTCGCGGGTCTGTCACAGCTGGCGATCGACACATCGAGCCCGGTGCCGATGGTGGGTGCCTCGGGCGCCATCGCCGGCGTGCTCGGTGCGTACCTGGTGCTCTACCCGCGCGCTCCGATCACCGTCGTCAATCCGATCCCGCTGCTGTGGTTGTTCTTCGGGTTGTTCCTGGAGCTGCCGGCATGGATCGTGGCCGGCGAGTGGTTCGTGATGAACCTGTTCAGCGGTGTTCAGTCGCTCTCGGGAATGACCCAGGCTGGCGGTGTGGCCTTCTTCGCGCATCTCGGCGGTTTCGTGGCCGGATTGCTGCTGGTGCGTCCGCTGCTCGTCGGGCGCGAGAGGCGCGAGCACCGGCGCTGGCAGGGCTTTCGCGCTCCCGAGCGCCGCCTGCGTCGCTACTGATCGATCGACCACTCGGTGCCGAGTGGGCTGTCCTTGATCGTGACGCCCAGCGCGGCGAGCTCGTCGCGGATGGTGTCGCCGCGCGCGTAGTCCTTGTTGGCGCGGGCCTGCGCACGCTCGGCGATGCGCGCGTCGATGTCGGCGGCGCTGAGGCCCCGTAGCCGCAGGCGGCGCTCGCGCGTGCGAGCGAAGTAGTCGCGCGGCGTCGTCTGCAGCAGACCGAGGCCGCTGGCGAGCGTCTCCGTCAGCGTCAGGATGGTGTGCGCCGCCATGCTCGCGCCGCCGACGAAGCCGGCGTCCTTCTTGCGCTTCTGTGCCAGGTCCACGAGCTCGTTGCCGATGCGAGCGAGCTCGCCGATGCTGGCCAGCGCCACGGGTGTATTGAGATCGTCGTCCAGCGCGACCTCGGCGGCGGCGGCCGCTTTCTGCGCCTGATCGCGATAGGCGATCAGCTCTGGCGGCAGCTTCGCCGGCGCGGTGATCCCGCTCGCGAGCAGATCGCGCAGGCGCTGCACGGCGCCGTACAGGTAGTCGACGCGGCGCTCGGCCTCGTCCACGCCCGGGAACACGACGCGTCCGCTGGGCAGCTGCTCGGTGTCGAACTGGATCGGCCCGCGATAGTGGGCGGCCAGCAGGAACCAGCGGAAGCCCTCGGGGTCGTTGCGCTCGAGCACGTCGCTCACGGTCACGAAGTTGCCGAGCGACTTGCTCATCTTCTCTTTGTCGACGTTGACGAAGCCGTTGTGCAGCCAGATCTTCGCCAGGTCTCCGGCCTCGGGCTCCGCCGCTTCGCTCTGCGCGATCTCGTTCTCGTGGTGAGGAAAGATCAGGTCCATGCCGCCAGCGTGGATGTCGAAGCTCTTGCCCAGGTAGTGCGAACACATCGCGGAACACTCGATGTGCCAGCCGGGGCGGCCGCGGCCGTACGGGCCTTCCCAGCCCCATTCCTCCGCGTCGCCGCCCTTCCACAGCGCGAAATCGAGAGGGTCGTGCTTGATCTCGCCGGCTTCCACGCGCGCGCCGACCTGCAGATCGTCGATCTTGCGTCGCGACAGCTTGCCGTAGCCGGCGAAGCTGCGGACCGCGAAGTAGACGTCCTTCTTGCCGCTGGGGAGCTCGACCGCGTAAGCACTGCCGCGAGCGATGAGCTTGTCGATCAGGGCGAAGATCTGCGGCAGGTGCTCGCTGACCTTCGGCTCGTGATCGGGGTCGAGACAGCCGACGGTGCGCATCTGCTGGCGGTAAACCTCGGCCATGCGCTTGGACAGCTCGAGCGGCGGCTCACTGTTGCGTTTTGCCCGCTCCAGGATCTTGTCATCCACATCCGTGATGTTGCGTACGTAGGTGACTTCGAGACCCTTGGCGCGCAGCCGTCGTACGAGAATGTCCGGCGCCAGCGCGGCACGCGCGTGCCCAGCGTGCGGCACGTCGTAGACCGTGGGACCGCAGCAGTAGATGCGAACAGTGCCGGGCACGAGCGGGGCCAGGGTTTCGGTCTGTCGCGTGAGCGTGTTGTAAAGGGCAGGAAGGGTCATGAGCCGGCGAGCCGAGTCTATAACACGGTCATCCGCTACCATTGATGCGCGAGCGGCGCTGGCATAGTGCTCTGCGGAGTCATGCGCACGTCACACGCGTTGGGGTTCTGCGGTTCTGTGCTCGTCCTTGCGGTTTTTGCCGCCTGCGGAGGGGACGATGAGTCGAAGACGCAGGTTGGCGGTGGTACTGCGGGCAGCGCCGGATCGGGAGGCAAGGGCGGCAGCAGCGGCAACCGCGGCGGGAGCAACGGCGAGGCCGGCAGCGGCGACGGCGAAGCTGGCAGCGGCGACGGCGGAACGAGCTCGGCAGGAGCAGGCAACGCCGGCGAAGGCGCCGCGGCGGGCGACACGGGTTCGGCCGGCGCGGGCGGTGCACCGGGCGAAGTAGAGGTGATCGGCGCCTACGTCGACTGCGAGAACGGCTCGGACGACAACGACGGCACCGAGCCGAATCCGCTGAAGACCCTGACGAAGGCAACGACGGTGGCGACGAGCGGCACGACCATCGTCGTCCTCGACGGGCTCTGCGACGAGACCACGCAGCCAGAGTTCAACAACGCCAATGACTCCGTCGAGTTCCCCGATGGGCTCAAGCTGCGCGCCGAGACCAACGGCGGCGTGACGTTCCACGGCGTCGGCGGTTACCGCTCGGCGGGCATCAAGTTTCTGGGCTCGGGCAGCGTCACGGGCATCCATTTCGAGGCGCTCGGCACCGGGATTTCAGCGTCGAGCGGCACCCTCACCGTCACCGAGACGAGCTTCAACGACGTCTACCAGGGCTACCCGCTGGATCTCTCCGGCACCGTGGTGGCCACGATCAGCCCCGGCTCGCTCGACAGTTACATCGGCGACAACCAGCGCACTTTCGCTCGTGTCCAGGGCAGCGCAAAGCTGACCGTGCTCGGCGGCAACATCAGTGGTGCGCTCGACTCCGGCATCTCCGGCGCGGCGCTGTTCATGATCTACGAAGACGGCGAGCTCGTGCTCGACGCCGTGACGATGGAAGACAACGATCACAACGGCGTGGTGGCGGTCGGCACCTCGAAAGCCGTCATTCAGAACGGCAGCTTGATCCGCAACACGGGCGCGAACGCCTGCTGCAACCAGACCTCGGTGCACGTCGGTGGAACGGCCGAGATGGAGATCATCGACTCGGACATCGAAAACTCACCCACGGTCTCGGTGACCCTTACGGCCGGCACACCCAGCCTGAAGCTCGTGAACTCCAGCATCACCGGCGGCGCGGCGACCGCCATCCTCGCG
>DATLIL010000620.1:0-4033 GCA_035539475.1 Polyangiaceae bacterium | reverse complement strand
GGCGTCGGGCGCCGGTGCCTCGGATGGGGGCGCGGCCGGGGGCGCCTCCTGCGCCCAGCTCGGGCTGGCCAGGAGGAGTGAAAACGCCGCGATCGACGGGCCTCGCATGCCGAGGAACCTTAGCACCACCGGGCGGCGCCGACGTGCGTTGACCCCTCCCACGGCCGCGTGCTAGGTCAGCGCCGCGCGTCGGTAACGATGCAGCAGCACTGGAAAGGCCTCGGTACTCATGGAACGGTCGGGCTCGAGATAGCTCTGAGCGTCACCGTAGGACTGCTCGGCGGCCAGTGGCTCGACAAGAAGTTCGGCACCAGCCCCTGGCTTACGATCATCGGCCTCGCCTACGGCATAGCCGCCGCTGTGCGAGCGCTGTACAGGGCGCTCAAGCGAGCCAACCTCGAGGCCGAGGAGCTCGAACGCAAGGAAGCGGAAGCCAGGAAGAAATACGACGATGACGACCAGCGCCAGCACTGACCAACGCACCGTGCTCAAGAGCGCGTTGTGGAGCGTTGCTCTCGTGGCGCCGGTGCTTGCGGTCATCGCGTTCTTCACCTTCGGAGCCAGGGGCGTCCTCGCCAGCATCGCCGGCAGCGCGCTCGCGCTGGTGAACCTGTGGGCGGTCGCCCGCATCGTGCGCGGCCTGGTCGAAGAGGCCCGCCTGCGCTCGCGCTGGTCGCTTCTGGCGCTCTTCAAGATGATCGCCCTGATCGGCACCGTGTTCGCGCTCGTCGCGAGCGGTCTGCCCGTTCTCGCTGTTGCGATCGGCTATGCCGCCATGCCGATCGGTATCCTGATAGGTCAGCTCTGGGCCCCGGCCCCTGCTGACGATGACGCTGCACCGCACAAAGGCTGAACATGCCCGAGCATTCTAGCTTTCTCACCCTCCTGCTCGCCCACATCAGAGAAACGCTCGACCACAACGCTCACGGCGTTCTGGGCGAGAGCGTCGTAGGTCATCAGTCGCCGAGCTGGCAGAGCTTCGAGCCTCTGGCGGGGTCGATCATGGTCATCCTGATCGTCCTCGCGGTCGCCTGGCGCGTGCGTAGCCGCCTGCAGAAGACCGAGGAGGCCATCATCCCCGAAGAGGATCTGACGCTCCGCACCTTCATGGAGGCGTTCCTCGCGTACTTCTACGACCTGGCCAAGAGCGTGATGGACGCCGAGCGAGCGAAGAAATACTTCCCGCTGATCGGCACCGCGGCAGTGTTCGTGTTTTTCAGCAACGTGATGGCGCTCATCCCGGGCATGCCCATCGCCACCAGCAACCTGAACGTCACCGCGGGCTGCGCGCTGGTCGTCTTCGTCCTGTTCAACCTCTACGGCCTGGCGACCAACGGCTGGAGCTACATTGCGCACCTGGCCGGTCCGGCCTGGTACCTGATGCCGCTCGTCTTCCCGATCGAGCTCATCTCGTTGTGCGTGCGGCCCGTCACCCTGGCCGTCCGCTTGATGATCAACATGACCGCCGATCACTTGATGCTCGGGCTGTTCCTCAGCCTGATCGGCTTGCTCGTGCCCGTGCCTGTGATGCTCCTCGGCGTGATCGTCGTGGTCGTCCAGACGCTGGTTTTTACCCTTCTCACCTGCATTTACGTTGGGCTTGCAACGGAGCACGAAGCCCACTGATCGAAGCCTCGGGCCGGTTTCCGCCGGCGCCTCCAAAAGGACTGGCCAGGCGGCGGAAAACGAACTAAGAGGCGCACGCTTCAAGGAATCAAGGAGACCATGACGATGTCGAAGAACAAGGTGGCCCTGGCCGTTTTCGCCCTGCTCAGCTTGCCCGCGTCCGCGTTCGCTCAGGGTGGCGCTGCCGAAGTCAGCGGTACCGCTCAGGCCATGGCGGCGCTCGGCGCCGGTATCGCGATCGGCCTCGCGGTGCTCGGTGGCGGCCTCGGTCAGGGGCGCGCTGCTGCTGCTGCTCTCGAGGGCATCAGCCGTAACCCCGGCGCGGCTCCCAAGATCCAGACGCCGATGATTCTCTCGCTGGCGCTGATCGAGTCGCTCGTGCTGTTCGGCTTCTTGATCGCGTTCTTCCTGCAGGGCAAGGTCGGCTGAGCGACTACTCGTCGCTGATCTGACTCAGGCCCGCAGAGAGCTGCGAGCGCAGCTTCATCAGATCGAACGACTCCGGCGTAGCGCTTTGCGAAAGCGAGAGCGCTACGCCGTGGGCGCGTTCCCGGGCCACCATCGATAATCCCAGCCGATCGCCGAGCAGGCCGAGCGCTTGCTTCTCTGGCTCGGACAGCGCGCCATCGACCTCGGCGATCCAGCACGACGCCGCGTAGGTGAAGAGCCGCGTCAGGCGGTTCATGCGGATGGTCTCGACCTCGTTCAGCGTGAGGCCACGCGCCAGCGCCTGATCGACGGCGGCTCTGTCGCCCGGCTGCAGGCCGAGCTGCTCGCAGGCGCTCTTCACCGAGGCGCTCTCGCGAGGATCGATCTGCCCGTCCGCCCAGGCCGTGGCCACGATGGCGAGCAGGGTGTCGCGTCCGATGTTGACGTCCATGAGCTCTCTCCTAGCGCACTCGTACGATGGTTCCCGCTTCGTATTCGGTGGGGAAAGCGGCGGACCAGCCAGCGGGTAGCTTGGGGCTGGTCCAGTCGAACAAGCGTTTGGCGTCACGCGGAGTCAGGTTCACGCAGCCGTGACTCTGCACACGGCCGAAGGCGCGATGCCAAAAAGTTCCGTGCAGGCCGTAGCCGCGCTCGAAGTACATCACCCAGGGTACGGCCTGGATGGCGTAGCTCTCCCCCGTCTCGAGGTTGTCCATGTCGCTCTGATGGAGCTTGACCCAGATGCGATGCGTGCCGCGTGGCGTGAAGAGCTCGGTCCCTTCTGGCCCCCGCCCGGTCGAGACCAGCGTGGCGAAGAGCGGGCGCTCCCCTTGATAGGCGGTCAGCACCTGTCGCTCGAGATCGACGTCGATCCAGCGCTCGTCGGCGCGTAGCCCGTCGGGTAGCTCTGCGGGGCGGGGACCGCGGACGTCCTTGTCGCGCACCCACTGGTCGTCGCCCACGCGGTGCCAGAGCTCGCGGCCGATCTTGCGCTGCTCGAGCGAGCGCAGCGCGAGCAGGCGCGAGAGCTCGCTGCCGCGCAGGCGCTTGCCGGGCTTGCTGAACAGCGGCGTGTCGTCTTCGACCACCCAGAGCGCGTCGAGGCGCCCATCGAGCTCGACCCCTTGAAACTCCGGCGCCACGACGGGACGGAGGTCACGCAGCGGTACCCAGACTCCGTGCGTCGTCAGCCCGAACGGATCGCTGCCGTGTTTGCCGTTGCGCAGCACGGCGACGCCGAAGCCGGGAAAAAGCTGGGTGTCGGGCACACCCTCCTCCGCCGTGGTGAGGTCTCGGTAGCCGAAGCTGCCGTCGCTGCCGACGAAGTAGTAGCGATACGGCAGACCGTCCGGCACCTGCTCGACGCGGACCTGCGTGGAGGGCGGAGCAGCACTGCTCGGCTCCACTCCTTCCGAGCAGATCCAGGCGAGCGGGCCCACCATCAAGAAGGGACCGGCGCAACCCGTGCCCGTGCGACTACCGAAGACGGGCAGCGTGGCGCCGCGAGCCGCAGCTCCGCGGCGGGGCGCGCTGCTGCTCGCCGCTCGGTACAGCGGCTCGTCGCGCCGCGTGACCACGACCGCGCTCGGCTGGGCTCGAACCGGAAGCGCGGAGAAGGCAAGCGCTGCGGCTAGCGCCAGCCCGCGAAGGCGTGTCCGGCTTCGCTCACTGATAAGAGAAACGCAGTTCGTGATCGCAGACCTTGAAGATGTCGCCTTCGTTGATCACTTTGCGCTGCACGCGCTGGCCGTTGTACTCGACGCCGTTCGTCGAGCCCATGTCGACGATGTAGTACTGGCCGTTCAAGAACTCGATCATCGCGTGCTGGCGCGAGACGTTGGGATCCTTGATCGTCAGATCACTCGACTGCTTGCCGCGGCCGATGATGAAGCGATCCTTGGTCACCGGGAAACCCTGACCCTGGTACTGGATCGACAGGCGACCGCCCGCGGGTGAGGCGGATGCCGAAGCCGTCGGC
>DATLIL010000619.1:0-3998 GCA_035539475.1 Polyangiaceae bacterium | reverse complement strand
GCGGGAGAGGGCGGTGACCCTTCGATCGAAGACCAGCTCGAGATCTTTTCGTGGTGGACCAGCGGCGGCGAGGCTGCCGCGCTGAACGCGCTGATCGACGTCTTCCGCGAAGACTACCCGAGCACCTTTGTCACCAACGCGGCAGCGGGTGATCCGTCGAACGCCCGCGAGCGTCTACAAACTCGGTTGGACGAAGGGGATCCCCCCGACACCTTCCAGGCAGTTTCGGGCGTGAACGTCCAGTCCCACATCACATCGGGGAAGCTCCAGGCGATAGACGACCTGGCGAGCGAGCTCGGACTGCCGACGGCGTTTCCCGATGAGGTGATGAAGACCGTGAGTCACGAAGGCCAGCTGTACGCGGTGCCACTCAATATCGAGCGGGACAACAATGTGTACTACAACAAGGCCGTCCTCGCCGCGAGCTCGGTCACGCCGCCCACGACGCTGCAAGAGTTCTACGACGCCTGTGTGACGCTACAGGCCGACGACGTGACGCCGCTGTCGATTGCTCCCGCGGGGTGGGTGCTGGCCCTCACCGCCTTCGAGAATCTGATGCCCGCGGTCAATGGCGGCGACTTCTACATGAAGTATTTCGCGGGCGACGCCGACTTGAGCGCGGGGAGTGCCGATCGGGCCCAGCTCGAGGCGCTGTTCACCGAGCTCGACAAGGTGCTCGCGTGCTCGGACATCGCGGAAGCGTCGAGCTCTTCATGGACGCTCGCGATGGACGAATTGCTCGACGGCACGGCTGCCATGAGCGTGATGGGAGACTGGGCCAAGGGCTATCTCGCCCAGGGCTCGTGGACCGCGGGCGTGGACTTCGACGTCGTGCCCGGCTTGGGCTCGAGCGGGTACTACGTCTTCAATTCGGCCGCGTTCCCGCTCCCGGAGAATGCACCGCACCCCAACGCGGCCAAGGCGTTCTTGAGCGTCATGGCGTCAGAAGCGGGGCAGCTCGCATTCAACATGGAGAAGGGGGCCATTCCCGCGCGCCTGGGAGTGTCTCTCGATGACTTCGACGCGATGACCCAGAGCTCGGCCCAGGACTATGCCGCAGCCGCGGAGGGAACCAACAAGCTCCTCCCAGGATACGCGAGCATGAGCTCCTACGACTTCCAGAGCGAGATCAATGACGCGCTACTGATCTTTGCCCTGGGAGGAGATGCTGCGGGCAAATGGATCAGCGTGACGTCCGGTGAGGAATCGATCGTGCAAGGCGACGTTACGTACATCGTCAACGTGATTGCCGCGAACTACGACCAGATGTGAGCGAGGTGCGTCATTTTCAACCGTTCGAGCGGCTCGAGCTTCGAGCGACCTCAGCGACAGGTTGGTGCCCGCGTTGTTGGCCCAGGCGGGGGGGCCTCGTGGTCAACCGGGCTGCCCGAACCGGCTCACCCCCTAACCCTCGGGCTCTCGCTTCGCGCCCATGGTTGCTGCACCATCGATTTCTCCTCGACCGTGATCGCTGCTGCGCTCGATGAAGGTCGCGATGCGTTCAGCAAGGCCGGGCGCGAGCTCGGCATCGGGGCGGCTCACCGGATCAGGCGGGCTGCCGCCCACGCAGTTGAGCGCGTGCGTCATACAGGGGATGAAGTGGAACTCGTGGCCGACGCTTGCCTGCGGCGCGAGCGTCTGGCGCCAGTTCTGCCACTCGGCCTGCTCCACGTTCGAGTCCGCCCCGCCGCCCACTACCAGCAGCGGCCGGCGTAGCCTGGTCGCAAGCCACGGCGCGCCGCGTGACATCAGCTGCCAGGTGTACCAGGTCTGCTTGTCGCCATCGAGGATCACGCCGTCCAGGTGTTCCGGCTGGAGCTGCTCGATCTGATCGGCGGCACTCACGAGCAACTGCCCATTCTCCTGGGCCTCGGCGGCCAAGTAGCCCTGCTTCTCCAGCAGCTCCGTCAGAACCAAACCCTGACGGCGTATCAGGTCTTCCACCGACTGATGCGGCGTTGCCAGCAAGATTCCACCGCGCGCCTCCGGTTCGTCGTTGAGCAACCACGGCACCATTTGCCCGCCCTGGCTGTGACCGATGAAGAACAGCCGCGAGGGATCCACCGCCTCGTGCGCGGCCAGCGCGTGCAGCGCTGCCTTGGCGTCTTCCGCGAAGGTGACGGTGGTGACGTCTGGCGGAAATAGCCGCGAGGCGTCGAGCTCGGGCGTGTCGGTGGCGCTGGACGCGGTGCGCTTGTCGTACCGCAAGACCACGACGCCACGCGCGCTGAGGTGCTCAGCCAGCGACCGGTAGCTCGAGAAGGCGAAGCCGAACCTGACGCCCAGCTGGCCGCTCATGTCTCCGTCCCGGTTCATTGGGCCGCTGCCGTGGACGATGATCACCCCGGGGAGCGAATGGCGCTCATTGACCATCGGGACCGACACGGTGGCGTGAAAGCGACGTCCTTCGCGGACGAACTCGAGCAACTCTTCACGGACGGCGTAGGTCTGCACAGCGGGCGCGAGCGCGGCGTCAGGCCGTGGAGTTGGGGCCGGGGCGACGGTCGCCACTTGCTCACGGCCTCGCTCGGCGAGTTGTTTCACGCAGCCGACGAGCACCAGGGCCAGGCACACGCTGGCGAGCCGCGTCGTGCCGGAGCTGGCGAATGGCTCTACCGTCGGCCGCACGCGCAGCATGGCGGGTTAGACAACCGCTTGTGGCAAAAGTTTGGAAGCGATAGGTGCCGCTGCCAAGTTGTGCCAGCTCAGGAACGGGCAACACGCGAGACGGCTGAGTTGCCGCTGTTTCTTCAGCGAAGACCAGCGGTATGCAAGTTGCTGGTTGCGGGATCTACGGCGTCGTTCCGTGCGACCAGGAGGATGGCGGAGCGGGAGGCGCTGGCGGTCAGGGGGTGCTGGCGGCGGCCAGGGCGGTTCACTCTGAGCAGTCGTGACGGAACCTTTAGTGCCGACTCGACGGTTCACAGGCAGATGCCGTAGCGTATGAGCGATGCAGCTTCGCTGGTTTCATCTGCTTTCAGGTCTCGCAATAGCGCTCGGTTCCGCAGCTTGCTCGGGTGGGAATGACGACGACTCTGACAGCGCTGGTCGGGGTGGCTCGGCGGGTTCGAATGCTGGCTCGGGCGGCGCGAGCGGTGAATCATCGCAGGCAGGCTCGACGAGCTCCCCGCCGGCCAGGGTGGGGCTGCAGCTCTCCTTGCATCCACCGAATACGCCGATCCCCAACACCGAGTGTTTTCCAGCGGGGACGAGCTCCATCGGCAATCCGCCGCCAACCCTGAATCCGCTCAGCCCCGGCGAACGCGTGAGCGACGGCGACGAGGACCTGAGCGTGGTTTGCTCGGTGACGGGCCCCGACACCTTCGACATCTCGGCCACGATTGCTCAGGGCGACTTGAGGTTCAAGGTCAGCGACGGGACGATCGACGCCGCCGCGGGCACGGGCACGTTCGAGCTCTTGATCGAAACGGTCGAGGCGGGTGACATCGTCACCGAGCTGGATCAGCTCTGCACCTTCGATGTCTCGGAACCGCCGCTCGAAGTCAGCGCCGGAAATCTATTTGCGACCTTCGAATGCCCGGTGCTGTGGAACCATGCGACGGCGACGGACACGGCTTGCGGCGCCGACGGAGCGCTGGTTCTCGAGTTCTGCATGGACTGAGCAACGATCGCAGCCGACTTGAACATTCAACGCGGGCATCTTCGAGTGAGCCGCAGGACCGCAGCGCGCCACGCCTCGCGGTCCCGCTCGGCGCCCTCGTCCGACGCTGGTTGAGGCTATGACGCGACGATGGCGTCGACCTCTATTTCGATGAGCAGGCGCGGATCGACCAGACCCGAAATCTGAATGCAGCTCGCGACCGGGTCGATGCCTTCGAAGGCGTTACGGTGCGCGCGCGCGATGGCGTCGAAGTTTTCGATGCTGGTCACGAACATGCGCGTGCGCACCACGTCCTTCAGCGAAGCGTCGCACTCGCGCAGCGCGCGCTCGATCTTCTCGAAGATGAACTCGGCCTGAGCACCGATGTCGCCTGGGG
>DATLIL010000618.1:0-3606 GCA_035539475.1 Polyangiaceae bacterium | reverse complement strand
CGTTGGGGCCCCACCCCCAGGTTTTGGGGCCCCGACCCCAAAACATTCTCCATCTTGTGCCAAGCTCAGGGTCGGCGATGGCCAGTCGAGACCTTTCGGCCCTGGGTTACCGGCGGATCGTGATCCTGCTGGTGGCGCTGGTCGTCGTCCCGAGCTTTCTGCTGCTGACGCTGGGCGTGGTGCTGCTCTTCATCGGTGAGGCAGGAGTGAACCTGCTCATGGGCATCCTGGTGATGGCCCTGAGCGGAGCGGCGGCCACCGGGGTCGTGCTGGTCTGGGTCTTCGTCCGGCGCGAGGCCAACCTGTCGCGCCTGCAGAACGACTTCGTGTCGAAGGTCTCGCACGAGCTCAGGACGCCGCTGACCTCGATCCGGCTGTTCTCGGAGACGCTGGCCCTGCGCCGCGGCGACACCGTGGCCGAAGCAAAGTGCATCGAGGGACTGACACGAGAGAGTGCCCGCCTGCAGGAGCTGATCGATCGCCTGCTCGACTGGGGCCGCATGGAGAGCGGCAATCGCGAGTTCACCATGCGCGACACCGACCTGCGCTCGATCGTCGTCAACGCCGTCGAGGCCTTCGAGCCCGTGCGTGAACGCAAGAACGTGGAGCTCGACGTGGGGCTGCCCCCGGAGTCGACCATGGTGCGCGCCGATCGCGGCGCCGTCTCCGACGCGCTCTTCAACCTTTTGACCAACGCCTACAAGTATGGCGGCGATCCACCGAAAATCTCGCTCTTCGTCGAGGAAACCCCGAAAGAGGTCAAGCTCACCGTGCGCGACAACGGCTCCGGTATTCCCGCCACCGAGCACAGCGCGATCTTCCAGCGCTTCTACCGCGTCGACGATCGGCTCTCGCGCGAGCGCGAGGGCTCGGGCCTCGGCCTCGCCATCGTCAAGCACGTGATGAAGGCTCATCAGGGACGCGTCGAGCTCGTCAGCGCGATCGGCAAGGGCTCGAGCTTCTCGCTCGTGCTCCCCGTCTTGCACCAGCACAAGAGCGGGCCGCCCAGGGCGCCATCCCAACCCGAGGTGGAATCATGAGCGGCAACGGCAAGCGCCGTATCCTGGTCGTCGAGGACGACGAGAGCATCACCCTCGGCCTGGAGATGAACCTCTCGGCGGAGGGCTACGAGGTCAACGTCGCCGTGGACGGCGAGGACGGCCTGCGCCGCGCCCAGGAGGACGACTTCGATCTGCTCATCCTGGACGTGATGCTACCCAAGATGAACGGCTTCGAAGTGGTGCGCGCGCTGCGTTCGCAGGGCCAGCACGTTCCCATCGTCATGCTCAGCGCCCGCGGCGCCGAGATGGACAAGGTGATGGGGCTCGAGCTCGGCGCGGAGGACTACATCACCAAGCCTTTCAGCCTGGCCGAGCTCCTGGCGCGGGTGAAGGCCGTGCTGCGCCGCGACGGAATCGCCCGGCAGAAACAGGGCATGGTCGTGCGCGCCGGCCAGCTCGAGATCAATCCGAACACGCGCGAGGTCAAGCGCGACGGTGCACCGGTCGAGCTCACCGCCACCGAGTTCGACGTGCTCTGGTGCCTGGTCGACTCCCAGAACCGCACGCTGCCGCGTGAAGAGATCCTGACGCGCGTCTGGGGCCCGGGCCACCACGGGACCCTGCGCACGATCGATAACTTCATGCTCCAGCTCCGGAACAAGCTCGAGGTCGATCCCAGTGAGCCCAAACACCTGCTCACCGTGCGCGGCGTCGGCTATCGCTTTCGGGCGTGAGCGCCTCGGGGTTGGTCGCCCCGACCGCGTCGTGTTAAGCCAGTCCCGCTTTGGACCAGAACCTGCTGCGCTCCTATTTGGCGACCGTGTACGAGCTGCCCACCGAGAACGGCGTGCTGCGCGTCTCTCTCGACGGCGAGATCGTCAAGGACAACGGCGCGCTGCCCGAGCTCCTGCGCCGGGAGTTCGCGATCCTCACCGCCTACAACCCGCGCAGCATGCTTCTGCCCCGGCGCGTCAACGACGGCCGCCATCAGGTGCTCCGCGATCTGATCATCCTCGGTTGCTACCGCGTGGAACACTGCGTCGGCCTCGACGACGAGCCCGAGGGCATGTGGCGCGAACCGGCCTGGCTGGCTCACGGCATCTCGCGTGAAGAAGCCGTCGCCTTCGGTCGCACCTTCCGCCAGAACACCGTCGTCTACTGCCGTAACTCCCGGCCCGAGCTCATCGTCACCGACCCCACCTGCGACGAAATCGGCAAGACCTTCCTCGGTAACTGGCGCCTGCGGCAGTAAGCCCGTCCGTGGTATTCTGGCGACGATGTTCGCTCGCTGGCTCCTCCCCCTGACGCTCTTCACGTCGGCGGCGAGCCTGGTCGCGAGCGCGCACCTTGCCGACGCGCTGGCGGACGTCGCCGTCGAGCGTCTGATCAAAGTGTCGCGCTTGCTGCCGACCCCGAAGCAGCAGGTCGAGCTCGAGCTCGACGAGTCGCCGCCCATCCTTGCGGCTGTTCCGCTGGCGAGCCCGAAGGAGAGCACCAAGAAGCGACTCTCCGCCAAGCAGGCCGGTCCGCGCTCCCTGTTCGTCTCCGCGCCACGCGTGCTGGCCATCGCCCAGAGCGGGGCTCGCCCTCGCGGCAAGCCCGTGCCTGCCACTGCGAAGCGCCCTGCCGGGCTGCGCCTCTCCGGTGTCAGCGCGCTCGGTGTCGGACTGCTCGACGGCGACGTGCTCACCGAGGCCGCCGGGGCCCCCGCCCTCGACAGCGGAGCCGTGATCGGGGCGGTGCTCCGGGCGCGCGCCGGCCAGGCCAGGACCATCTCCGGCACCTGCTACAGGGGTGACGAACGGTTTTCCCTGGTCGTCGAGCAGCCCTATTTGCCCGCGCCGGGCCAGGGCCAGACCCGGCCTTGACGTTCGCTATGGACGGACGAAGACTTCCTGAACCATGAACGCGCTCAAGCACTTCACCCGCGTTGCCATCGTCACCACCGGCCTGCTCTACGTGGCCCCGGTGTTCGCCGCCGCCCTCGACACCACGCCCTCGTGCGGTGACGAAGGTCACGACGACGACAAGAAGAAGGACGAGAAGAAAGGCGACGACAAGTCGTAAGTCGTTGGCTAGGCTGCCCGCCGGCCCGTCATGTCCAAAACAGTTCAGTGTGTGAAGCTCGGCCGTGAGGCAGAGGCGATGGAGCGCGCGCCCTTCAAGGGGCCGCTCGGTCAGCGTGTGTTCGAGAACGTGTCCAAGGAGGCCTGGCGCGGTTGGCTCGAGCACTCGAAGATGCTGATCAACGAGTACCGCCTCGACCTCACCAGTGAGAACGGCCAGCGCATCTGGATGACGGAGTGCGAGAAGTACTTCTTCGGTGAGGGCTCGGCGGCCCCCGCTGAATTCGTCCCCAAGACCTAGGTCCGTCGGAGAGCGTCCCCATGTCGAGGCGCACCACCGAAGTCACCGATGCCGTCTGGAGCTTCTTGCTCGAGCACACCGTGCACGAGCCCGAGGTGCTCACCCGGCTGCGACGTGAGACGGCGGAGCTCCCTTCGGCCGGAATGCAGATCGGGCCGGACCAGGGTCGTTTCATGGCGTTCCTGGTGGAGCTCGTCGGCGCCCGCCGCTGCCTCGAGATCGGTGTCTTCACCGGCTA
>DATLIL010000617.1:0-3608 GCA_035539475.1 Polyangiaceae bacterium | reverse complement strand
GTTCGTGGCGGCGCCGGCCATGCCGGGCGTGAACGTGTCCGCGATCAAGGTCGACACCGTGGGTTACCCCGTGGGCTGGCGCAAGATCGCCATCTTCAACATCGAGCCCAAGAGCGCGGTGGTGAAGGCCGAGAACGGCAGCGTCGCCCACACCTTCGCCAAGGACGAGATCACGGCGCGCGGCAAGGACCCGGCATCGCAGGACCCGGTCTGGCAGGCCGACTTCAGCAAGCTCGACAAGCCCGGTCGCTACTTCATCGAGAGCGACGGCAAGAAGAGCGATCCCTTCAGCATCGGCAGCGGCGTCTACAAGGACGCGCTGTTCGCCGCGCAGAAGCACTTCTACTTCCAGCGCTGCCGCACCAAGCTGAGTGAGCCGTACGCGGTTTTTGCCGGCGAAAAGTACACGCGCGACGCGCCCTGCCACGTGCACGACGACATTGGCTGGGACTACGAGAGCTACCCCGAGAAGAAGAAGAAGTGGAAGCTCGAGGGTGGCTGGCACGACGCCGGCAACTACGAGATGTACATCCCGTCCACGGGTCCGACCGCGCAGGCGCTGTTGATCGCCTTCGAGACGCACCCGGAGCTGTTCAAGGACGGCGATCTCAACATTCCGGAGTCGGGCAACAAGCTGCCCGATCTGCTCGACGAGGTGGCCTACGGTCTGCGCTGGATCCTCGCGCTGCAGGACGAGAGCGGCGCCTTCCACGCGCGCGAGGCCGTCTACGACTGGAGCGAGAACGCGCCGCCGGACAAGGAGCGCAAGGCGCGCTGGGTCTCCGGCATCGGCACGGCCTCGACCGCGAAGGCGACGGCGGTGCTGGCGCAGGCGGCGCGCGTCTACCAGAAGCTCGATCCCGCGTTTGCGAAGCGCTGTGAGCAGGCAGCCAAGAAGGGCTGGGCCTTTCTAGAGAAGCACCCTGAGCGCATCCTGCTCGACGGCAAGGGCAGCGGACAGCCGCTCTGGGACGACCAGGCGAGCTTCAAGGAGGTCGGCGCGCGGCTGATCGCGGCGGTCGAGATGTGGCGCTCGTTCCGCACCCCGGGCGCGCTCGACAAGGCCAAGGCGCTCCTCGCCGATCCGGAGACTCAGCCCGACAAGTTCGTGTCTGGCGCGTGGCCCAATCTCTCACGCTGGGGTTTGATGGGTCTGGTCGTCGACGCGAAGACGCCCGAAGATCTGCGCTCCGAAGCCAGGAAGCGCCTCACCGCTGCGGCCGAGAGCCTGCGCCCGCAGGTCGAGAAGAACGACGGCTATCGCTGCGCGTCGACTCCCTCCGACTATTACTGGGGCCACAACTCCAACCTGATGGAGAAGGCGCACCAGCTGGCGTTCGTGGCCAGGCTGGATCCCAAGGCCAACGCCTGGGCGATCGAGGCGTTGCGTGACCAGTGGCACTGGGTGCTCGGTCGCAACCCCAACGGTTATTCGATGGCGACCCGCGTCGGTAAGGGACCGGACCGCGTCTATCACATGGAGTGGGGCCGCAAGGCGCTGCCGCCGCCTGGTTATCTGGTGGGGGGCCCGAACGGCACGGACATGGCGTTTCTCGCTCCGGGAGCACCCGCCAAGGCGTTGCTCTGGGACAATCCCAAGCCGCTGCGTTCCGGCTTACCTCCACACAGCCTGTGGCATTTCGAGCAAAGCGATCTGTGGGACTCGGGCGCTGTGGCCGAGAGCAAATGGGACAAGGGCTGGTGGGCCGTGACCGAGCCCGACATCTATTACAACGCGAACTTCGTGCTGGTCGCCGCCGAGATGCAGAAGGAATAGCTCTGCACGGGCCCCTGCCCGATTCGACCATTGTGGGGATCGCTTTGGCTCTTTTCGTGAGCTCTGGCCCCACCCTCGCGACACTTAAAGACTGAGTCCGGTGCCGGAACGCCACCGGGCCGGTCGCTGCATAATTTCTCGAGTGTTTCTGGTGAGTTGGTGGTCTCGCTTCGGGTGTCTATAGCAGGGCGTCTCCTTAAGAGATTGTTCATGGGTCCGACAAAAACTGACCATGCTGCCCCGGAAGCCCCCTGTTACCATCGTCTGTGTCCGATGGCCCTTTTCTGCTGCTGACCGGGGCCTGGCCGAATCATACCTAGGAGTTCTCCTGAACATGGCTCGTTTCTGCGGTTCGATGGCTTCGTTCGACGGTGTCTCCGCCGGCCGGCTGCAGCGAGGCAACGACCATGAATGATTCGGTCACTCCCGGACCGCGCGCTGCGGCTCTAGCGAGTCCTCTGCCTCCCGCGCACGTCGCTCGCCGCGGCCGCGCGCGCAAGGACTGGTTCGAGCGCGTCCTCAACTACTACTGGGTGCACAACGTCGTGCGCCAGCATCCGGAGCTGCCGCTCTGGGTCATCCACTGGGACGGAAAGAAGACGCTCAACTGGCTCGATCTGAACGAGACCGTTGGCCAGATCCAGCCGTTTCATTTCGAAATCTACTACGGCAAGGAAGCGAAGCGCGACGCTTACTACCTGGAGCAGCTCAAGCGCGCCGCCAACGAAGACAAGATGGTCGTCGGCGAGCTGATGGGCTTCAACGACTTCTTCCTGGCCCTGCCGAGCGATCCGAAGCGGCAGACGTTCATGTACGGCGGCCAGTTCATGTCCGAGGCGCCGGACTGGGACGGCATCGCCTGGCGCTGGCGCGAGCTCACCGGGCAGGCGCCCGCGAGCGCCAACCCCGACTTCGTGCGCTTCGTGAAGATGGCCCTGCGCCTGCCGGTGCTCGAGCCGTCGCTGCTCAAGGGCATCGAGGAGTTCCTCGGTGTCTTCGGCCGGCTTCTGACCGAAGAGCACGGCGGCGCCAAGCTCTACGAGCGCGTCAAGCGCCTGCGCCGTGAGACCTTCGATCGGCTGTGGCCCAACAACGACTGGGTCGATCGCGCGATCAGCCCGGAGAAGTTCCACCTCACGCCCTGGTACCACGAGGGCAAGCTCGAGGACTGGCGCAGCGAGGAAATGGGCATCTGCCGCCTGCCCACCACGCTGATGGCGCTGATGCCGGTTTACCCGCGCACGCAGGCGCTCGATCCGGTGCAGATGATGGTGATGACCGCGCGCATTCAGCGTGAGGTCATCCGCCTGGTCACCGAGATGCCCGAGACCGCGGCCAACCGCCTGCAGGAGTACGGCGTCACGATCTTGACCTCGGCGGCGCCGGGCAAGAGCGCCGCGCGCGCCAAGCTCGAGCTCCGCGAGCGCGCGCAGAAGCTGCAGCTGCACGTGAAGGAGAAGTTCGGTGTGCACTGCGTGGTCGGCATCGGCCGCACCATGCCGCCCGGTGAGCCGCTGTACTCCTCGTACCGCGACTCGGTCCTCGCGCTGCACTACTGCGTGCAGGTCGACAAGGACATCCTCTTCTACGACGAGAAGGGCTCACCCAAGGATCTGCGCTACTCGCTGCTGAACCGCGCAGCCACGGCGCTCTCGGACGCCTTCGACCGCGTGGCAATCGAGGAGATCAAGATCGCCAGCGACCACTACGTGCGCATCGTGCTGCTCTGGTCCAACGAGCGCATCGAGGTCGTGCGCAGCCAGTTCCTGGCCATGCTGTTCCAGCTGATCAAGAACATCCAGCGCCGCCACCTGCTGCGCGTCGAGGTCGC
>DATLIL010000616.1:0-5496 GCA_035539475.1 Polyangiaceae bacterium | reverse complement strand
AGCGACTGCGACGACAGCTCCGACGAGCTCGACTGCACCCCCGTGCCCTGCCAAGCGACCGAGTTCGATTGCGGCGACGAGTGCATCCCCGAAAGCTGGGTCTGCGACGACGCCAGCGACTGCAACGACGGTTCGGACGAGGTGGGCTGTCCTAGCTGCCTGGACACGCAGTTCGCCTGCACCAGCGGCGAGTGCATCGATCTCGATGTGGTTTGCGATCTGGCGGCGGACTGCGCGGACGGGAGTGACGAGCTCGACTGCGGCTAACCGCGGGCTCGACACCGAAGAACCCGGGCATGACACGGGCGCCATGCCCTCCCGCTTGGCGCGCTCGAATCACGCAGGGAAAAGCGTGCTGGTACGCGCCTTGCGACACGCGCTGTCGTGCGTGGGAACGTCGCGTTGGGTTGGCTCATGGCCGTGGGTGTGCTCTCGCTGGCGGCGCCCGCCGGTGCCGATGAAACGGTCCTGCGTCGCAACTACCTGGGCGGACTCATAGGCGGCTCGGCGGCGCTTCAGTTCGTCTACCAACATCGCGTCGCCGACCCACTCCTGCTCGAGGCTGGCGGAGCGCTGCTCGGGCCAATCGGGAATTTCAGCGCGTCCGCCGTCCTCGAGCCCTTGCCACGCAGCCCGGTGATTCCCTACCTGGCGCCGGGAGCGGGCGCGATGTACGGCTGCGGTGCTGGCGACGCAGAAGAAGATCCCGAGACCGGCGAGGTTCAGGGTGAGGGCGGCGGTTGCGATGGCGCGTACTTTCTCGTCGCACGCGCAGGCATCGCAGTGCCGCTCGGATCCGGGAAGGTCAAGCTCAGCCTCGACGGCGGCTTCTGGTACGGGCGTTACCCGTGGAGCGAGAAGCGCATCCAGCCCATGGCCGGGTTCGGCTTCTACATTCCGCTCTAGCGCCGGGGGCGCTCGCCACCATCTACCGCGTGCGCGTCTCGCTCATGCGAGGCGGCGCAGCACTCGACTTCGACTGGAAGTTCACCACCGAAAACTGAGCCGGTTCGAGTTTGGTTGGGGAACACGCTGGCAACGACAATGCCTGCCGCGCTACAAGTCTTGCTGAGCAGCCATGGGAAAGCTCCTGCACCACCTGTCGGCGCTCGGCTGGGGTTGGGTCGCGCTTTTCCTGGTTCTAGATGTGATCGCCGTCGTTTGTGCTGCAGTCGCGCTACGTCACCGCGAGCGGCGGTCAGCAATCAAAGCGCTCTTCGTGAGCACGGCTGCTGCGCTGGCCTCGGTTGCTGCCACCGTTTTCGTGGTCGCAGCGGGCATTGCATCCGCCCAGAGCGGCTTGAGGACGAGCGAGCCGTCGCAGAGCGCGAAGGAGCTGGCAACAGGGATCTCCGTGGCAACGAACGGTGCGGCCTTCGGCACGGTGTTCACGCTCATCGCGGGTCTGGCGGCCCTCCTTTGCCTGGTGGCCACCATCTTGAGCGGCAAGGTCGCCGACGAGCGCGCCGCAACTGCTGCACCAGAACCGGGCGGTAAGCATGACTGAGGCGCCGGTTCATATCGTCCCCTACGATCCATCGTGGCCTGCGCAGTTCGAAAGCGAAAAGGCCTTTCTGGCGCCCCTGCTCACAGCCTGGCAGAGCGGACCGATCGAGCATTTCGGCAGTACGGCCGTGGTCGGCCTGTGCGCCAAGCCGGTCATCGACATCATGGTCGGCGTGACGTCACTCCAGCACTCCGAGCCTGCCAAGCAGGTTCTCGCTGACGCCGGATACCTCTACGCCGAATACAGGACGGACGTCATGCATTGGTTTTGCAAGCCGTCAGTCGCGCACAGAACCCATCATCTCCACCTCGTTCCCTACGAGAGCACGCTGTGGCACGAGCGTCTGCGGTTCCGAGACCTGCTCCGAACCAATCGAGACCTGGCGCAGGAGTACGGCGTCCTGAAGCTCCACCTGGCCCGGAAGTTCGAGTTCGATCGAGAAGCGTACACGGAAGCCAAGTTTCCCTTCATCACGCGCGCCCTCTGCGGCGGATCGAATGGCGCGGTGTCGCCGCGCTAGGGACAGGGCACGAAGGACTGGCGCGAGAAGGCCATGGTGGGCCCGTAGGCATCCATCGTCGCCGCATCGGGAAAGGTGGTGCGCACCTTGTTGAGCCACTTTCCCTGCACCGATAGCTGCGCCTGCTCGAGCAGCAAGAAGCCTTCCTCGCGTTTCACGCAGCCGACATAGTGGATCCCGTCGTGCTCACCGTGGGCGAGTGGTCCCTCGGTGCAGGTGCCGCTGAGGTCGTGGATCACGGACTCGAACTCCGCCTTCAGCTCTTGCCGCTGCGGGTAGGTGTAGAGCGTCATCAACGAGCCCAGGTTCTCGTTCCAGAGCGTCACGGCCTCGTCGCCGGGCCCAAAGGCGTGCTCCTGGCGCAGTACCCAGCTCGCGCTGCCCGTGGCGGTGCACGTGCCGGAAGCCTCGTGGCGGTGCCAGCCCGTGGGCGTTTCCGCCGGGGCCGTGGCCCCGATCGTCCAGAGCGCGACGAGCTTGGCAACGGCCTCGGTAGCGTCGGGCGCAAACTCTCCCGACTCGTCCGCCTGGACCTTGCTCGAGCCGTCCGGGCTCTTGGCGCCCTGCCCCGAACCACACGCCGAGATCGTGAAGAGCAGCAGAAATCCGGCGGAGCGCCTGACGTGACCCATGTGCATTCGACCCTCCAGTCGCCAGCAGAGCATCGATTCAATGCTCAATCAAGTCACTGCCCCGGCCGTGCGAGCTTGCCCTTCCGCTCAGCGCCCAAATCTGAGCGCTACACCGAGGAACGTGCGTCCTGCGTAGGCCACGTTCACGGCGAGGTACGGATACAGGTAGCCCTCGATGTGACCGACGGCGGCCGCGAGCCAGATGTACGAGGGGTAGTGAATGAGGAACTTGGCGAAGGACTCGACGACACCGACCGCGCGCTTGACGAGTGAGCGCGGTGCGGGCGCCGCGGCTTCCTTGGCGGGGCCAGCGATCTCCGGGCGGCGGATGAACGTCGTCAGAGCGATGCCGGAGGCGAGAGCCACCAGGCCGAGGATGCCGAGCAGCAAGAAGAGGTCGTCGTGGCGATCGCGCCAGAGCCGCACGGAGACGGCAGCGAGGATCACGAACGCCTTGATCTCGTCCATCAAGAAGTCGAGCAGGTGCCCCGGGGTCGACTGGATGCCGCGCCAGCGCGCCAGCATGCCGTCGACGCAGTCGAGCACGTAGGAGAGCTCGAACACGATGACCGCCGCGAGCAGACCCCAGTAGCCGGGCAGGAGCACCATCATGGCCGCGCTGATGACGGCCACGACGACCGCCGAGAGCGTGACCTGATTGGGCGTGATGCGAGTCTTTTCGATCGCCGCCACGACCACGGCCGCCACCGGACGGCACACGTAGAGGTTCCAGAACAGGTCCGGTAGCTTACGGGTCTTCAGATAGACGTCGCGCGCGCCCATCGCGTGCGCCTACACTACACCGCGTGCGGGAAACCTCGAAAAAAGCGGCCCCGGCTCTGGCCGCGCTCGTGCTCGCCTGCCTGGCCGGGTGCCCGGCGGCGGAGGAACCAGCGCGGAAACCGCCTGCGAGCGCCGCCAGCAGCGCGACGGTGGCCCGGCCGCCGCTCGCGCCGCCCAGCGCACCGGCCGTCCTGCACCTCGAGTCCGCGGCTGCACCTCCCCCGGCGCCTCCGACCACAGCGGCCACTCCCGCTGCTCCGCCGGGGCCGAGCGAGCCTCGCGTCTGCCGGGTGGCGGCGCTCGGCGACTCGCTCACCGACTACCGCTCGCACGGCGGTGGCTATCTCCGCCACCTCGAGAAGCGCTGTCCGGAGAGCGAGTTCGTCAACTACGGCAAGGGCGGTGACATGGTGAACCAGATCCGCCGGCGCTTCGAGGCGGAAGTCCTGCCCGAGCCACCCGGGCGCTTCACTCACGTCATCGTCTTCGGCGGTGTGAACGATCTCTACAGCGACGAAACGGCGGGGCGCACACCGGCCAAGATCGAGCGCGACCTCACGACGATCTACGACGGCGCCAGGAGCAAGGGCTGGCGGGTGGTGGCGCTCACCGTGGCACCCTGGGGCGGCTTCTCGCGCTGGTTCTCGCCCAAACGTGGCGCGGCGACGCTCGAGCTCAACGACTGGATCGAGCGCAGCCAGGCCGATACCGTCGTGGATGCCTACGCGCTGCTCTCTTGCGGGGTCGCGACGCACCTGTGCGCCGACTTCGCCAAGCCGCACAAGGACGGCCTGCATTTCGGCAAGGGCGGCCACGAGAAGCTCGGCGCCGCGCTGTACGACGCCGAGTTCAAGAATTGCCGATGAAGAAGCGCGCGCTCGTTCTCGGCGGAGTGCTCCTGCTGTGCGCAGCGGCAGGCGGCGCCTACTACGGCGTGTTCACCCACCAACCCGAGCCCGACGAACCCGTCGAAGTCGCCGAAAAGCTCGCTCGAAGCTACGACCGCGCCATCGTCGTGGAGCCCTACGATCTCGCGGCGCGCGTCGGTCCTGGCTTCGAGTGCGGACTCGTGCACGGCGGTCTGCCCATGCTCTGTCGCTCCGCCGACTGGACCGTGATCTGGCAGATCGAACCCGAAGAGCGAAAGGCGCCGACCAAGGAGCTGATCGACGCCGCCGAGCGCGCGACGCTGGCCGAGGCGGCCTCCAATCGTGAGTCGCCAGGCGCGGAGGGGTTCGAGGCGCGGCGCTCGCTGGCCGGCTTCGAAGGCTACGTCGGTGTCGCCCAAACGATGCGGCGGCCGCTGCTGAGATACAGCTTCACGGGTTGGTTCCCCGACCCGAAGCGCGGCCGCTTGCGACTCAGGATCAGCGCCGAAACGACCTCGACCGACGAGCAAGTGCGGGTAACAGCAGCGGGTCTGGCCGTGTTGCTCACGACCGCAGCGCGCAACCGTGCGGCCGGACCGGCTTCGAGCTGGCCGAGCCACGAGGAGCTGCTTGCCAAGGAACAGATCAGGGTGCGCATGGCCGAGCTCGCGCAAGACGACGCGGTGCCGAGCAAGTGGGTGTACGCGGCGCGCAGCCTCTGCCAGGTGGGCCGCTCTCCGGGGCTGACCGAGCTGCTGAAGAAGCGACTCGAGGTGCTCGCGCCCGGCAGCGACGCGCTCGAGCTCTTGCGCTGTCTCGACGAGCTCGATCGGGCGCAGGCCGTCCCCGTCGCCGAACGTCTGCTGCAACGCACGAGCGACCAGGCCGAGCAGCTGGAGCTCACCGTCCTTCTGGCCCGCGGCGGCCGCCCGGGGCCGCTGGCGGAGCTCGCCAGCAAGCTCGAGGCTTCCGAAAATCAGCTCAAACTGGCGCCCATCGCCGCACGCGGGGCCATCGCGCTGGCGCCGCTCCGCGCGTACGTGCTGGCAATGCTGGCGCGCCGCTCGCCCTACGGCGAAGCGCGCTCCGAAGGCGGGCTGCTCAAGCTGGAGACGCCGCACGGCTCCCGTTCCGCGCACCGCACACAGCTCAGCGTGCCGGCGGGGACCAAGATGAGGCTCAGGC
>DATLIL010000615.1:0-3708 GCA_035539475.1 Polyangiaceae bacterium | reverse complement strand
CCGGCGATCCAGGTCAACATCGACGCCACCGCCATGCAGCAGGCCGGTATCGGTGCCGGCTACATCCGCAACATCATCGACGATCGCGTGTCGTCGTTCCTCGAGCGCACCGAGCAAACGCCGCCCAAGCCCTTCAATCTGGTGGTGCGCAAGCTGTTCAATCCGAACGCGGTCTCGTCCTGGTTCAAGAGCGTCGTCGCCATCATCAATCAGATCTCCCTGCTGACGATCGTGCTGACGGGCGCTGCGGTGATCCGCGAACGCGAGCACGGCACGCTCGAGCACCTGCTGGTGATGCCGCTGACCTCGTTCGAGATCGCCATGGCCAAGGTGTGGGCCAACAGCCTCGTGATCCTGGTCGCGACCGCTGCCTCGTTGCTCTTGATCGTGAACTGGGTGCTGCAGGTGCCCTTCGCCGGCTCGGTCGCGCTCTGGTTCGCGGGCGTCGTGCTCTACCTCTTCTTCGCCACCGCGCTCGGCATCTTTCTGGGCACGATCTCGCGCTCGATGGCGCAGTTCGCGCTGCTGATCATCCTGGTCATCGTCGTGCTGATGATGCTCTCCGGGGGTAGCACGCCGGTCGAGAGCCAGCCGACGTGGCTGCAGTACCTGACCTACTTCCTGCCGGCGCGACACTTCGTCAGCTTCTCGCAAGTGATCATCTACCGGGGCGGCGGCCACCATCAAGAACTCGACCCAGACCGCGCTCAGGCCGCCGTCGGTCTGGCCTTCTTCGCTTACAGCCTGGTGCTGTTCCGCAAGTCGATCGCGGTGACGAAGTAGACGCGGGTCGCGTTTTGCCTCGCAGGCGGCTGCTCGCCGTGTGCTGGCGTGCGCGTTGCAGCGTTCGTCTTCATGCTCGACATCGCGACGCAGCTGGTCCGGGCCAGCAAGATCCAGGCGGGGGTGGGGCAGATCGTCCAGCACCGCTCGACGTGGGCAGTCGAGCACTACGCCAAACAGCTGGAGTTCGGGGCCGCGCGGTGGTGGGACGTCATGCTGGGGCGAGCGACCGCGCCGGCAGTCGCTGCGGGCTGGCTGGGCTACGCCACCGACTTCTGGGAGAGGAGCGTGCTCTTTTGGGACACGCTGCGGCTCCGCGGAAACCAGTTCATCGAGCACGAGCTCGCCGGCAAGCCGCCCGTTCTTCATTTCGAGTACGAGATGGTGCTCGACGGGCGGACCTTCGAAAAACCGGTCAACTACGCGCTCGTTCGCATCGTGCCCCCGTCGGGCGTGACCGTGAACGCCAGCCAGCGTCCCTACGTCATCCTCGATCCGCGGGCGGGCCATGGTCCGGGCATCGGCGGTTTCAAGGACGATTCGGAGGTGGGCGTAGCGCTGCGCGCCGGAAACCCGGTGTACTTCGTGATTTTCTTCCCCGAGCCGGAGCCGGGGCAGACGTTGCTCGACGTGTGCGCCGTCGAGCAAGAGTTCGTGAGGCGCGTGCGCGAGCTCCACCCACACAGTCCCAAACCAGCGATCGTGGGCAACTGTCAGGGCGGCTGGGCGGCGATGATGCTCGTTGCCTCGAGCCCGGACGACACCGGGCCCGTGCTGATCAATGGCGCGCCGATGTCGTACTGGGGCGGCGCCTGGCAAAAGGGTGAAGGCAACAACCCGATGCGCTACCTGGGCGGCCTGCTCGGCGGCACCTGGCTCTCGTCGTTCACCGCCGATCTCGGCGACG
The DNA here is from genome assembly GCA_035539475.1 of Polyangiaceae bacterium. Classification (GTDB taxonomy): domain Bacteria; phylum Myxococcota_A; class Polyangia; order Polyangiales; family Polyangiaceae; genus PMG-095. The sequence continues at coordinate 2,018 of DATLIL010000615.1, read as the reverse complement.
GGCTGTTCGACGGCGCCCACATCGTCCGGAATTTCGAGAGCCTGGATCCGGCCAATACCTGGTTCGACAAGTACTACAACCTGTTCGCCAACGTCGACAGCGAGCCTCCGCGCTTTCTCGACTTCGAGCGCTGGTGGGGTGGCTACTACCTGATGAACGCCGACGAGATCGAGTGGATCACTCAGGAGCTTTTCGTCGGTGGCAAGGTGTGGACGAGCGGGACGCAGGTCGCCGGCAAGCGCCTCGATTTGCGGGAGATCCGCTCGCCCATCGTCATGTTCGCCTCCATGGGCGACAACATCACGCCGCCGCAGCAGGCCTTCAACTGGGTCGCCGACATCTACGACTCGACCGAGGAGATCAAGGCGCGGGGGCAGACCATCGTCGGCTTGCTGCACCAGAGCGCCGGCCACCTGGGCCTGTTCGTCTCGGGCAAGGTCGCCCGCAAGGAACACGCGCAACTCGTGTCCGTGCTCAAGTCGATCGAAGCGTTGCCGCCCGGCCTGTACGGCATGGAAATCGGCGAGCGCCCGGGCAAAGGTCGCGAGCCGGAATACGACGTTTCGTTCGTCGAGCACCGACTCGAGGACGTTGCCGTGCGCTTGAACCGCTTCGAGCGCGTCGACGAGAAGCCGTTCCACGTCGTCGCCTCGATTTCCGAGTTCAATCAACGAGCGTACGAGCTCTTCGCGCAGCCCGCGGTGCGCGCCGCGGCAAACGAGCAGCGCGCTCGTCTCGCTCGCCTGTTTCACCCGCTGCGCATGCAGCGCTGGTCGATCTCCGACCTGAATCCGTGGCTCGCTCTGCTCGGGCCAGCGGCTGAGCGTGTGAGGGCAGACCGGCATGCCGCGCCGGCTTCGCACCCGCTGCGCGACGCGGAAGATGCGCTGGCCGGGATGGTGAGCGCGAGCTTCGATTTCTACCGCGACCTGCGCGACATCGTCACCGAGGCGATGTTCTTCGGCATCTACGGCAACCTGTTCTCGCTCTACATGGCCGAGGGCGCGCGCACCGAAGAGAGGGGTGAGCTGCCGAAGGATCCCAAGGACTTGCCCTTCGTCCAGGCCGCGCTCGACGCGATAGAGGAAGGCGGCTACCCGGCGGCGCTCGCGCGCACGGCCGAGCTTCTGGAGCGGCATGGGGCACCAGTGCCGCTGACCCACGTCGAGCGCCGGGCGGAGCTCAGCCGCGAATACGCCGAGCTCTTGCCCGATCTCCCGAGCCACGAGTGGAGATTGATCCGCGGTGAGCAAGACATCATTCTGCGCTTCGAGCCGGAGCGGGCGCTGGCGACGCTGCCGCAGCTGTTGACCGATCCCACCGACCGACGGCGATTCCTGCAAGTCCTCGATCGGGTGGCCAACGATCGCGTGCTCTCGAGCGAGCCGCCGACGCAGGAGCAGCTCGAGATGCTGGAGCGCATCAAGGCCGTAGTCGCGCAGCAGGCGGCCGCCTGATTCAGCCGAGGTCTAGCCATGGAATCATTCACCAATCGCACTTTCGACGAGATTCGCGTCGGCGAGACGCTCACGGTCTCGCACCGGCTGAGCCCCATGGAAGTCGAAGCCCTGGCGCTCGTCTCCGGCGATCTCGACCCGTTTCACGTCGTCGCTGCTGCGCCCGAGGCGAACGGAACCCACGCCAAGTCGGTCGCCGGTGAGGCGTTCCTGTCGGGCATGCTCTGTCGTCGTTTGCCCGGTCCCGGAACGACCATCCTCGAGCAAAACCTGCATTTTAAGGGCGAAATGGGCGCGTCCGACGAGCTCGTCGGGACCATCACCGCGCGCGAGAAACGCGACGAGGATCACGTGATCGTCTTCGACTGCGCGGTCCGCTGCGCTGATCGCGAGCTCGTCGGCGGCAGCGTCACCGTGTCCGCTCCGACCAGTCGCGTGAGCTACACGGATCTGGCGACGCCGGACATCCTGGTTCGGCGAAATGACGCCTTCACCCGGCTGCTGCAGCGCTGCGAACGCCTGCCGCCCGTGACGTGCGCGATCGTCCATCCCTGTGATCGA
>DATLIL010000614.1:0-10409 GCA_035539475.1 Polyangiaceae bacterium | reverse complement strand
ACCTGGGGGTGGGGCCCCAACGAATTCACTTCGGCGGGGCGGGGGCAGCGCCCCCGACGAGACGGGCTGCTTGGCCGCTAGCGGCCAAGCAGCGTCAGCGCACGCAGGAGTTCCGCAACACTGGTGGCCTGCGCCGGACAGCCGCGAAAACGGTGCGGGGCCTCGCCGTCGGCGAGCTGCCCGACCTGGCCCAAAAGCACGCCGTCGTCCGCCGCGCGTTCGAGCAGTGTAGCGAGTTCTTCCGTAACCTGAGCGTCGTCCGGGGCAAGACGCAGCCGAACGCGAACGTACGCGCCGAGCAGGTGTGGCCAGGCAGTGCCCTGGTGGTAGGCGAGCTCGCGCTCCTGCACGCCGCCGGTGAAGTGCCCGACGTAGCGCTTGCCGCTCGGCGCGAGGCTACGCAGTCCGCGCGGGGTGAGCAGGTCGCTGTCGATGGTCTCGAGCACGGCTTCCGTCTGCCACTCGTCGAGCAGGTCGGGGTCGGCCGCGACGGCCAGGAGCGCGTTGGGACGAACGCTCGGATCGCTCCAGGCCTCGGCGGCGTCCTTGGCCTCGCTGATGCAGTCGTAGGGATAGTCCGTCTCGGCGCACCAGAAGCGCGAACGGAAGGCCGTGCGCGCGCGGTGAGCGGCGTCGAGAGCAGTGCCGGCGAGCTGCTCGTGACCGTAGGCGGCGGCGAGCTCGGCCAGAGTTTCGCAGCCTCTGGACCACAAGCCCTGGAGCTCGACCGGGACGCCGTAGCGCGGCGTGACGGGCTGGCCGTCGACTCTGGCATCCATCCAGGTCAGCGCGACGCCGCGCTCGATCGCGGTCACGAGCCCGTCGGGCGAGAGCCAGACCCAGCGCCGGCGCGGCGAGCGCACGCGACTGAAGATGCGCACCAGCGCGGGGTAGACCCGGGTCTGCACGAACGGATCACTCACTCCCACGCGCGACATGAGCTCACGCGCGACGTCGAACAACCAGAGCGTGGCGTCGGGCGAAGGATGCGGCCGCGCGCTGGTCGGAGACTCGACCAGCGTCTCGGGCAGGAGCCCGTAGCGGAGCTCACTCAGAACGGTGCCGAGCACCTTCTTGGCGAGCTCGACCTTGCCGCGCGTCAGCAGCAGACCGGTGATGCTCATCACCAGATCGCGAGTGAAGACGGTGTGCCAGGGATAGCCCGCGATGATCACCGGCGGCTGGGCGTGTTCCAGGCAAAATTGCTCGGAGGCGATCGACAGCACCCGCGCGGCCGGCGAGCGTTCCGGCCCTGGATCTTCGGCGCGCAGCGCAGCGCAGGTCTGCTGCACGAGCTCTGCGGGCGTGCCGCTGGGCCGCGAACCGATGCCGATCATGAGATGCACCGGCTTGCCGGGCTCGAGCTGCATCTCGACCGTGCCCGGAGTCCACATGTCCTCCTGGAATTCGCGCCCCTCGCCGCGATCGGCCAGGTACTCGAAGCGCCGCCACCAGTCGGGCGAGCCCATGAACACGCCCTCGTGCGCGATGTAGATCGTGGGCAGTCCGACCACCGGCTGCAGCTCGACGGAGCCGGAGCGCAAGGTGAGCACTTGCATCATGCCGCCGTGCTCGGTCATCAGCGCGTCGGCGGCACGGAGCGGCATCAGCGGCCGGACGCTCATGCGAGCGCCGGTCTTGCCGTGCCAGGTGTAGGCCACGATGACGGCGTTGTGCCCGCGCGCCAGGCACAGCGTTCGCTCCAGCACGTGGCCGCCCAGACGAAAGATCCAGCGCGGGATGGGATCTTGATGAAACGACTCGATCAGGCGGTAGCCGGGCGTGGGCGCGACCGAAGGGAACTGGTGTGTCGCCAGCCGGTAGGTGCGCTTGTCGTCCTCGACGTTGAGCGTCGTCTCGGCGTGGCTGACGATGACGTGGCGCCCGAGCGGCTGATCGAGCGCAGCGACCAGCACGCCGTGGTGGCGGCGGGTGTGCATCAACGCCACCGTGCTCGTCGAGAAGGCGCCGGCGCCGTTGGTGTGCAGCCACTCGCGCTCGCTGGGATCGAGCTCGCCGGCCGTGTGCACGAACGGCCACGGCCCCTGCAGCGAGGCGCGCCACTCGTTGCGACGCTCCTGCGCCGGAGGCTTCTTCAATGGAACCTCGCGGCGAGCGCGGCCTGCGCGGCGGCGAGCAGGGGCTCCTTGGGCGGTGCGGCGCCGAGCCAGAGCTCGATGGCGGCGCGCGCCTGTCCGACCAGCATGCCGAGACCGCCTTCGGCGCGGCGACTGGCGGCGCGGGCCCGCTTCAGAAACGGCGTCGTGGGCGGGTTGTAGACGAGATCGTAGGCCGCGGCATGGGCCGGCAGCTCTGCCCACGGCACGAGCTCGGCGACCGTTTCGCCGCCGTCGGCTCCGTGCATGCCGGCGCTCGTTGCCTGCACCACGATGTCGGCCTGCTTCACGAAGTCGTAAAACCGACTCGCGGGATCGAGCATGGGCCAGGTGAGCGGCGTCGCGCCGAGGCGCACGAACTCCTCACTCACCGTCGCCAGCTTGGTCTTCGGGTCGAAGCTACGCGCCACGACGCCGACCTCGGCACCCAGACCGCGCGCAGAGGCGACGGCCGCGAGCGCGGCACCACCGCTGCCGATCACGACGATACGGCGCGGCGTCGGTACGAGGAGAGCGAGCTCTTCGCGCAGGGCGAGCACGTCGGTATTGTAAGCCACGATGCCGCGGTCGGCGCTCCGGACCAGCACGTTGGCGGCGCCGATCTCGGACGCGGAGGCGTCCGCCACGTCGGCCAGCCGCAGCGCCACGCGCTTCCAGGGGATGGTGACGTTGGCGCCGGCAATTTCGCCCCGGCGCAGAGCCTCCACGGCGGACGCGACCTCGGCCTCGCCCGGCGCGTCGATGAGCTCGTAGCGGTGGGGCAAGCCGAGTGCGTCGTACGCGGCTTGGTGGATGGCCGGCGACATCGAGTGCGCCACGGGGTGTCCCAAAAGAACGAAACGCAGCTTCACGAGCGCTCCTCGGATTCTGGCAAGACCTTGCTGACCTCGGCCTCGAAGCGGCCCTGGGCGACGCGCACGGTCACCGTGTCTCCACGCTCGAGCGTCGCCGCGTCCCGCACCGCGCGTCCGTCTTTGGTGGTGGCGATGGCGTAGCCGCGCGAGAGCACCGCCAGCGGCGAGAGCGCGTCGAGCTGGGCCACCGTCTCGCCGAGCTCGGCCCTGCGCTCGGCGAGGCTGCGACGCGCTTCGGCTTCGAGACGCACGGAGAGCAGCCTGAGCTCGACCTTGGTGCGAGCGATCACCGCGCGCGGGTGGTGCCCGATCAGGCGCCGTTCGTAGCCGGACAGGAGCGACGACTGCGTGGTCAGCGCGCGCTGCAGGCGGCGGTTCAGACGATCGCGAAGCTCGTCGAGCTCCTGCTGGCGCTCGGCGATGACGAAGCGCGGATCGGCGATGGCGCTCTCGAGCTTGTACAGTCTGTTGCGGGCCAGCGAGAGGCGCGCGCGCAGACTGCGACCGAGCTCCTGCCGGCAGCGCCGCAGGTTTTCTCGGCGCTGCCGCTCGTCGGGGATGACGAGCTCGGCGGCCTGCGACGGCGTCGCCGCGCGCACGTCAGCCGCCAGGTCGGTGAGCGACAGATCGATCTCATGGCCGACGGCGCTGACCACGGGCACCTTGATCTTGGCCACGCGCCGGACGACGCGCTCGTCGTTGAACGCCATCAGATCTTCGCCGGAGCCGCCGCCGCGTCCGACGATCAAGACGTCGAGCCCCGGGTAACGCTCGATAGCGTCGATCGCGCGCAGGAGGCTCTCGGCCGCCCCCTCACCTTGCACGCGCGCGTTGGCCAGCACGAGCTTGACCGAGCCGCGACGGAACGCCACCGTGCGGATGTCCGAGAAGGCGGCGCCCGCCTTGCTGGTGACCACACCGACGATGCGCGGATCCGGCGGCAGCTCGCGCTTGTGCTCGGCGGCGAACAACCCTTCCGCATCGAGCTTGAGCCGCAGCTGCTCGAGCGCTTCGAGCAGCGCGCCGCGGCCCGCCGGGCGCGCGCGATCACCGACGAACTGCAGTCGCCCGCGCGGCGCCCAGACCGTGGCCTTGCCACGCAGCTGGATGCGAGCGCCGTCACTGAGGATGCGCCGCACTCGCCCCGCCTCGAACTTGTACATCACGCACTCGATCACGGCGTCGTCGCGCTCGTCCTTGAGCGTGAAGTAGACGTGACCGCTCGCGGACGGCTTGAGCGACGCGATCTCACCCTCCACCCATACGCCGGCGCTACCGAGCTCCACGGCGCGCTTCAGCCGGCGATCGAGCTCGGCCACGCTGAGGACTTCTTCGGACGCGTCGCTCACGGCCGGCCGTCTGTACCACGAGAAACCCACGCATGTGGGGAGAATGCGGGGAGCACAGATCGAACCCCGACAATTCTGGGTTACGCTGAGATTCCCGGCCGCTCGTACCATGTTCAATAAGGTCCTGATCGCCAACCGCGGCGAGATCGCCGTCCGCATCGTACGCACGCTGCGAGAGCTCAAAATCCGTAGCGCGGCCGTGTTCACCGCGCCCGACCAGAGCGGCCTGCACACGCGCTCCGCCGACGAGGCCTACGCCCTCGGCGACGATCCGCGCGCCTACCTCGACGCCGAGCGCGTGCTCGCGGTCGCACAGTACGCAGGCTGCGACGCGCTGCATCCGGGCTACGGCTTCCTCTCCGAGAACGCCGACTTCGCCGAGCTCTGCGCCGCGCGCGGCATCACCTTCATCGGTCCGCCACCTAGCGCCGTGCGTGCCATGGGCAGCAAGGAGCGCGCTCGCGCCGCCATGGCGCAAGCCGGCGTCCCGATCGTCCCCGGCGGCGCTGCCGGCACCATCGACGAAGCCCGCGCCACCGCAGCCCGCATCGGCTACCCCGTGCTCGTCAAGGCCACCGACGGCGGCGGCGGCAAGGGCATGCGCCTGGTCAAGAGCGAGGCCGAGCTCGAGAGCGCGCTCGAGCGCACGCGCAGCGAAGCCAAGAAGGCCTTCGGCAGCGACGCCGTCTATATCGAAAAAGCCATCACCAGCGCTCGTCACGTCGAAGTGCAAGTTCTGGGAGATCGCAACGGCAAGCTCGTTCACCTCTTCGAGCGCGACTGCTCTCTGCAGAGGCGCCATCAGAAAGTCGTCGAGGAGACCCCCTGCCCCGCGCTCGATCCCGCGACACGCCAGGCGCTCTGCGACGTCGCCGTGAAGGGCGCAGAGAGCATCGGCTATTTCTCTGCCGGCACCTTCGAGTTCCTGCTCGCACCCGACAGCTCCTTCTATTTCCTGGAGATGAACACGCGCCTCCAGGTCGAACACCCGATCACAGAGCTCGTCACCGGCGTCGATCTCGTGCGCCAGATGCTGCTCGTCGCCGCCGGCAAGCCCCTCGAGCTCACCACGGTGGAAGCGCGTGGCGCGGCCTTCGAAGCCCGCGTCTACGCCGAAGATCCGTCGAGCGGCTTCTTGCCGAGCCCCGGCACCATCACACACCTCGCCACGCCGGGCGGCCCGTTCGTGCGCAACGACAGCGGCGTCTACGAAGGCATGACGATCAGCCCGTTCTACGACCCGATGCTGTCCAAGCTCGCCGTCTGGGCCCCGACGCGCGCAGAAGCCCTGGCCCGCCTCGGCCGCGCGCTCGGCGAATACGCCGTCGGCGGCGTGGCCACGAACCTCAGCCTGCTCGAAGCCATCACCGCGAACGCCGAGGTCATCGCCGGTCGCTACGACACCGGCTTCCTCGAGCGCGAGCTCACGAACCTCCTGGCGACGACTCACCAGGACGTCGATGCCCTCGCTCTCGCCGCCGCCGTGGCGGTGCAGGCTGCGCGCCAGAACGGCAAGAGCCACGAACAACGCGCCGAGAGCGCCGTATCACCGTGGCTTCAAGCTCACCGTGCCGAGCTGTTGAAATAGGACATTCGTCAGGCGATCGAACGCTCAGCGCTGTTCCGTCACTTTACGGCTGGCGTTGCCCGCATTCGTACCCTCGCGATGATCTGCCGTGGATCCACCACTGCCCTCATCGCCCTTGCTGCTCGAAGCAAGCGCGCAGGCCCACACGAGACACGCTGCGCTCGCTAGCAAGAGCGCAACTCGCATGTCGCCTCAGGCCGGAGCGACCCAGGCGCGCTTCGTGTCCGCCAGCGTCGTGGCGAGCTCGTGGGCGCCGGATTGCTTGGCGGCCTCGATCGCTTGATCGATGTAGCCGACGGCTTCTTTGGCGCGCTGGCGGCCGTGGGCGACCTGAGCGAGCGCCTGCAGCACGCGGGCGCGCTCGGCGCCGCTCGGGCCGGCGAGATCGAGCGCTTCGCGCAGCACGCCCTCGGCGTCGCCGTAGCTGCCGGAGCGCGCGAGGCAGGCGCCGAGCTTGCGGCTGAAGATGAGGACGGCGCGCAGCGGATCGTCGAGCTCGCCGCGCGAGATCTCCTGGCGGGCGATCTCGAGGCCGCGGCGGAGGGCGAGGATTTCGCCGGCGATGTCGCCACGCGCGGCGGCGCGATCGGCGACTTGCTCGAGCAGGAGCAGCGCCTGGAAGGAGTCGCCGGCGTAGTAAGCGTGCTGGGCGCGTGCCTCGAGCGGAGCTTGCAGCTTGTCGCCGACGGCGAGGGCCTTCCTGTGGAGCTCGCGGCGGACGGCCGCGGGGATGCCGGCGAGCACGATGTCGCGCAAGAGCGGGTGCGAGCTGCCGAGCTTGTCTTCGAACGCGACGACCATGCCCGATTTGACGAGCTCGTCGATGGCCTGATCCAGATGCTCGACGTTGGGCAGGAGCTCCGAGATGAGCGACTTCTCCACGCCGTCGCCGAGCGTGGCGAGCGCTTGCAACGCTCGCCGTGCGTTCGGGCCGAGTGTGTCGACGCGGAGCGCGATCAGATCGGCGAGGCGGCGCGGCGGATCGGCGGCGCCGTCGGCCGAGTAGCGCAGCACCTGCTCGACGTACATCGGCAGCTGGCCGCGCGGGCCGGCGTCGCCGAGCTGGATGCGCTCGCCGCTGGGGCTGAGCTTGAGCAAGCGAGAAACCACCGGGGGAGGCAAGCCGGTCAGCACGCGCGCGGCGCCATCGGCGCTCCAGCCGGGCTCGAAGCCAGGCGTGTGCGCGGCGATCACCAGCGCGGGGCCTTCGGGCGGCTCGCCGACGAGATCGGCGAACGCCGTTCGGCTCGGCTCGTCCACGCGCTGCAGCTCGTCGATGGCGAGCACGACGCTGCTGGCCGCGCGTGCCTGCGCTTTGACGAGCGCCCAGCGCAGGGCGTGCACGCGCTGCAGCCTGCGATCGAGCGGGCCCACTTTTTCGCCGGTGGGTCCGTCCGAGAAGATGTCGATGAGACCGCGCGTCGCGATCGGTGAAGCGTCGTCGTAGCGCTGGGCGGCGATGTCCTCCGCCTGCAGGCCTGCCAGTCCGCGCAGGGCCTGACGCAGCGCGAAGTGCTGCACGTCGGCGAAGAACGGATCCGGACCGACCGAGACGACCAGATCGCCGCGGCTCTTGCAGCTCGTCAGAAACTCCTGAACGAGGCGCGTCTTGCCGACGCCCGGCTCACCGACGATGCGCGCGGCGACCAGACCCTTGTGCAGCGCGCGCCGGCGATCCTCGAGCCAGGCGAGATCTTCTTCACGTGCGGCGAGTGACAGCGGGAACGAGACACCTGACGTCGAGCCCGGCGCTTCGTTCTTGACCAGCTTGCTGCCGCACTCGCCGCAGAACTTGGTGCTGGCCACGATCAGGCCGCAGGCGGGGCAGGCCACGACGCCGCCCGGGACGAAGCTCAGGCGCTGCTCGGGTGGCAGGCTCTCGGCCTTCGCCAGAGCGCTGCGCAGCGCCTCGGCGAGCTCGGAAGCGTCGTGGTAGCGATCGCGCGACTCCTTGGCCAGCGCGCGGAACACGACCTCGACCAGTGGATCGGGGATGCCGCGTTCCGGAGCCACCTGGCGCGGATCCGGCACGGGGATGGTCATGTGCATCATGACCACCTGCGTGGGGCTGTCGGCCTCGAACGGCAGCCGCCCGGTGAGCAGCTGGAACAGCATCACGCCGACGGAATAGAGATCGCTGCGGCCGTCGATCGCGTCGCCGCGGCCCTGCTCCGGCGCCATGTAGTCCGGCGTGCCGCACACGATGCCGGGGCTCGTCACGTTGGTCGGCGCCTGCGCGTCGGCCTTGAGCTTGGCCAGACCGAAGTCGACGACCTTGACGAAATCGCCGCCGCGCTTGAGCGGCTCGAGGATCACGTTCTCGGGCTTGAGATCGCGATGCACGATGCCGAGATCGTGCGCTTCGACGAGCGCGGCCAGCACCTGGCGCAAGACGTCGACGATGCGCGAGAAGGGCAGCGGCCCCTCTTCGTAGGCTACGCGCGCCAGATCCTTGCCGCGCAAGAACTCCATCACCAGGTACGGCTGCCCGTCGTCGGTGCGGCCGAAGTCGAATACGGAAACGGAGTTCGGATGGTTGAGCTGGCTCGCCGCGCGCGCCTCGGTCATGAAGCGCAGGGCAGAGTTCTCGTCCGAGAGCAGGTGCGGGTGGATGATCTTGACCGCGACCGTGCGGCCCAGCGTGCTCTGCTGCGCGCGGTAGACGCGGCCCATGCCGCCGACGCTGATCAGATCGAGGATGGCGTAGCCACCGGGCAGCGTCTTGCCGACCAGCTTGTCCGCGCTGCTGCCCATCGTGCCGATCGGAAAGCCGCACGCAGGGCAATACTGGTGGGCCATCGAGCAGGTCGACCCACAGTGGGGGCAGAGGCGGATGGCGGGCTGTGTCGTCACCGGGTGAATCGAGCGTTCATGCGGACCATGGGAGTTGCTGACTCCCGGTCGGGCGGGGTTTCGATTCTATGCGAAGGGCCCCGCCACGACCTAGAGCGGATTTCCGCAACACCAACGGTTTTGCCTACATCGCCCCCTACGCTCATCTACGCAGAATCCAGTCTCCAAGTGAGCACGGGAACCGCTTCCCACGGCTCGAGTGCAACCAGCATGGCTAACGACTGAATAACTCCACAGAATGTGACCTGTCTGGGGGCGCAGGGTACGATTGAGGATCGATGGCCCCTCAGCGTGTGCGTCTCGGTGAGTTACTCGTTGCCGCCCAGATCATCAGCCGTGAGCAGCTGGAGGACGTGCTGGCACTGCAGAAGACCGACGGGCGCCGCATCGGCAAGCTGCTCGTCGAGCATGGCCTCGTGACCGAGACGCAGGTCACTCAGATCCTGAGCCAGCAGCTCAGCGTGCCGTGGGTCTCGCTCTACCACATCGACTTCTCACGACAGCTGCTCGATCTGGTCTCGCGCGAGCTGGCCGAGAAGTACTGCCTGGTACCGATCTTCGTACGACGCGTGAGAGGCAGCGGCGAGACGCTCTACATCGCGATGGACGACCCGACCAACGACGTGGCGCAGCGCGAGGTGTCCGAATGGTGCCGCCTGCCGGTCCGCTCGATGATCGCGCCTCCCGCCGACATCCGCTCGGCGATCCGCGTCTACTACGGCGGCGGCAAGGACAGCTCTTCGCTGTCGGAAGCGGTGGCGGAGCTCGAAGCCGAAGAGGAAGCTTCCAGGCTGGCCACGCCTGCACCCGCCGCCGCGGTCGTGTCCGAGCCGCCAGGGCCGGACATCACGATGGGACCGCCCATCTATGTCACCCCACCCAGGGCCGATCCAGAGGGCAAGAGCCACAGCGTGCGCGTGCCGCAAGACAGCAGCCCCGAGCTCTCCGCACGCGAGGTCAGCATGCCGGCGCCGCCGATGGCCAAGGGCAGGACCAAGCGCATGGTCACGCTGACGCTGCTCGACGGCACGCAGATCAACCTGCCCGCCAAGGCGCCGCTGCCGAAGGACAGCGACAAGCCGCCGCACGCCGCCGGCGACGAGCTCACCGCGCGCGACCTCGTGGCAGCACTGCGCGCCGTCTCGCACGGCACCGACGCCTCCGAGATCCTCGGCGACGAGGTAAAGTGGGAAGCGCTGTTCGCCGCCCTGCTCTCGCTGCTGCTCAAAAAGCAGCTCATCGCCGACTGGGAATTCGTCGACGAGCTGAAGAAGATCTAGCTGCTCGGCCTCCGGCTACGGAGCTGCGCCGCCCGCACCGCCGCCACCGGAGCAATCCTCGACCGGCGCTCCGCTCGGCAGCGTGAACCCGAAATTGTCGATCCACAGATCCAGATCGTAGGCGGTATCGAACACCGCGGCCGTCAAGTTGACGAAGGTAATCGTCGTCGCGTCGAAGTCGGCTTGCGCACCGTAGGGCCCCTGCGTGAAGTCTTCCCACGAGTACTGGTAGCTCTGCCACTCGTCGCTCAGCGTCAGCGAGACCTGATAGAAGTTTCCGCAACCACAGGGACCCAGCGCCGAGACGCAGTCGCCTACACCGTAGGTGTACTCCGGGTTCTCCGCCATGTTCGGGTCCAGGGCAGCCG